>CALBIE010000685.1 GCA_937893495.1 uncultured Verrucomicrobiales bacterium
CCTCCACCGGTTGTCGAAGTTGAAACACCGCACTTTGGTAACGATACGTCTGATTGGTGACCGCCCAACCTTCGGTTGAACTGGTGTTCAATGCGTCCTTCGCCGTTTCGCCACCGGTAACCTCGACCGACTTCAAAGGCTGGCCAGTTCCCTTTTCGCCCGACCGCTCGGTGGCAAAGGCGAGGCTGGAAAGTATGAATTGTCCGCCCTGGCCCCGCCCCGATGGCGCTCCGGTTTTCTTTCCTTCACCCAATGCACCAAACACCTCCAACCGAATTGCAGACACCCGCGTCGCCGGCGAATTGGTCACCTGAATCGTGTAGGTCGCCGTGGCACCGTTCTTCCCACCGGCGATGATCGAGCCATCCGGTTGAATCTCCATCGTGTTGCCGCCGCCCGATTCGGCTTTGTGCGGCTTGACGACATCCCAGTCATTGCTCGAAGGCTGCAAAGCGTCAGCCCATTTCCGAGCACGCTCTGACAATTCGCGCTTTTCGAAATCAGCGAATTGCTGCTCAAGACGAATGTATTCACGCTCCCATGCCGCGAGCGCCACCTGGTAACGCGCCTGCTCCAGCGGTTGCGGGGCGCTGATGGTGATCTCGTCGGTGTTGTTGAAAAAGGCGAAGAGCCGATAATATTCCACCTGTGAAATCGGATCGTGCTTGTGGTCATGGCATTCGGCGCAGCCCACCGTCAAGCCCAGCCAGACGGTGCCGGTGGTGTTGACGCGATCCACAACCTCCTTCGTCCGGTTCAACTCTCGATCCGCACCGGCCTCGGTGTTCTTCAAGGTGTTGCGATGAAATCCGGCGGCAATCTTCTCCCCGATTGTCGATTGCGGCAGCAGGTCACCGGCGATTTGTTGCCGCGTGAACTGGTCGAATGGCAGGTCGTCGTTGATGGCATTGATCGCCCAGTCCCGATAGACCCACGCATAGGGCCGGAGAGTATCGCCAAGATAACCATCGCTGTCCGCGTAACGCGCCAGATCCAGCCAATGGCGTCCCCACCGTTCCCCGAAGTGCGGCGAAGCGAGCAGTCGCTCAACCAGCCGCTCGACGGCATCGGGAGATCGGTCCCGCACAAACGCACGCACTGAATCGCCCGAAGGTGGAAGGCCGATCAAATCAAGATGGAGCCGGCGAATCAACGTCTGCCGGTCGGCTTCGGGAGAGGGGGCAATTCCCGCCTGTTCGAGACGCGCCAAGACAAACCGGTCGATTGGGGAGATTGCCCAAGAGCGATTGGAAACTTCCGGCAACGACGGTCGTTCGGGCGGAACGAAAGCCCAATGCGCCGGCGTTTTTTCGGCAGCCAGAGCCGTCAACAGTCCCGCAAGCAGGAGAACGAATACGATCAATCGGAGATGGCGAATGGCGGCGAGCATTGTTTCAGGCGAATCGCCACCATCATCGAAGACCCTGCGACAAAGTCAAACCGCACATGTAGTGGATTTGTTTCGCCGGAACCTGGAGTCGTTACTGGTTTGAAATTTTCGATGCCGGCAGTGTCCACCGGCCTTGGCTCAATCGCAAAAGTTGCGTTTAGATAGGGAAGCGCGTATGGGGCGCGTATCTACTGCGACGGCCATCAGGCGTAGGCGAGCCTTCCGCGCGGTTCCGGGATGGGTCGGTTGAGCGAACGGGCGGTTTCAAGCCACTCCTGAATGACAGCCTGCGCGTTGACCACGGCCTGCTCATAAGTCGCACCGTCAGCCATGCATCCGGGAAGTTCAGTTACCTCCACAACAAAGCATTCGTCGGTGCGGCTCCAATAAATGATGAGTTCGTAGCGCATATCAGTTGATTTCCAGTTGATATTTCAGTTGTTCGGTTCACGGTCGCGCCTCGTCCGGGAGCAGATTCAGCACAAAGTCGTAAATGGTCTGGGCATGTTGCAACGCTTCGTCAAATTCGTCGCGCGTGGGATACGTTTCGGCCAGGTCGTCGGGGTACCGAAATTCCCACGCGTAAGGCGTGAGGGCAGCCGCCATATCCATCAATTCGTCGAAGCGCGGTTCGTGGCCGGAAGCCGCGATAGTCAGTTTGCGGATGTCGTGCGTCTTTTCCGGCGAAATCTCAATGAACACCAGAAACGCTTTCACCGCCTTTTCCGCAGTCTGCTGGCAATGGTAGATGGCCGTATCAAGCGGTGCGTCATCAACCGAGCCGAGGACGCGGGCGCTTCTCAAATCGCTTGCCGCCTTGGTAAGCCACGAGCACACCAATTACTTGCGGATTTCATCCATAGACCTTGCGTCCCTTTTGCAATACGTCGTGGGTCAGACTTCCGGGCACTTCCCGGACGCGGTTGACTTCCTGTCGCGTGCGCACAAGCACGTCGGCGGAAATCAGCAGTCGCCCCAAGCAACGCTGGGCTCGTTGGTCACGGCGAATAGGCCGCTCGTTACTGGCAGGAATGATCACCATCAAATCGACATCACTGTCCTCAGTGGGAGTGCCCCAGGCGTGCGAGCCGAACAGCCAGACTTGTTCAGGCTGAAACTCCG
>CALBIE010000686.1 GCA_937893495.1 uncultured Verrucomicrobiales bacterium
AAATCCATTGGGCGAGACGGGATAAAGTTTCAGGATGTCCTCGAGCAACTGCCTTTCGCGTTTGCTGAGTTCGAAGATGAACTGCTGCTGGTTGAACGAGGCGAGTTTCACCGGTCACGTTCCATCGTTGCGTGCAGGCGGTGCTTCTGCAACTGGTGTACGTAATGCTCGGCGCGCTCCATCGAGTCGCGGAGCAACACGCTCCTGCCCTTGCGATGGACCTGCAGCATGTGCTCTTCCGCCTTGGCTTTCGGCCAGCCGAAGACGGTCTGGAATACCCGCGTGACGTAGTCCATCAGGTTTACCGGGTCGTCCCAGCAGATAACCGTGAACCCCGGGGCAAAATCGTGATCCGATTTCGTGCTCTCGTCCGCCACGGTATCCGGGTGGGCGATTTCTATCTCTCCGGCCATGTGAAGACCATAAGTTGCCGGGCGTCCATTTTCAATGTCCGGATGCGCCCTGAAAACGAATGCTGACGATTGCCGGAAACCGGGATACAAACGGCGTGAAACACATGACCATGCAGTTCCAATCGAGACTTCTTTCTATTCTCCTCGTCGCTCTGGCGATCACAGTGCCTTCCGGTTCGGTAACTCGGGCCGCGGAGAAATCAGCCAGCGAAAAAGCATCGCCCGGAGACACCGAACGGAAAGCGAAGACTCCGAGCGAGATTGCCGAGGTCGCAAAAAAATCGCTGGTCGTCGTTCACCGGCTGAATCTCGCCGGTGAGGTGGATGGAGCCGGTTCCGGTTTTGTGGTTTCTACTGATGGCTTGATCGCGTCGAGCCTGCATGTCATTGGCGAATCGCGCCCGGCTCGCGTGGAGTTTGCCGACGGGCGACAATTCGATGTGAAAGGAGTGCATGCCTGGGATCGTCGCCTCGATTTGGTGGTTCTCAAGATTGACGCAGATGACCTGGTGCCCTTGCCGCTGGGTGATTCCAGCGAATTGCGCCAGGGCGATCCGGTGGTGGCAATGGGCAATCCTCGGGGGCTGGATTTCTCGATTGTGAAGGGAATCGTATCAGCCTGGCGGGACATCGAGGAAGTGAACATGATTCAACTCGCGATCCCGATCGAGCAAGGCAACAGCGGTGGCCCGTTGATGGATATGCAGGGCAGGGTGCATGGGATTCTGTCGATGAAAGATGCGCGAACCGAAAACCTCGGCTTTGCCACCCCCGTGAATCATCTCAAGCCGTTGCTGGAAAAACCCAATCCGACTTCGATCTCACGATGGATATCGCGCGGTAAACTTGACTCGAACGAATGGACACCAGTCTTTGGCGCGCATTGGTCCATGCATGGAGGCAGCATTTACGTCGAGGAGTCGGGCAACGGATTTGGTGGCCGCGCCCTGTGCCTGTCGCAGCAGAAGGTGCCGGAACTGCCCTACGAATTCGCCGTCAAAGTCAGACTCGATGATGAAAGCGGCGCGGCCGGCCTCGTGTTCGCCGCGGATGGAGGTGATGTGCATTACGGTTTTTATCCGAGTGGCGGTCGGCTGAGGTTGACTCGTTTCGAAGGGGCTACGGTCTGGCAATGGACCATTCTGCGGCAGGCTTTTTCGCCCAGCTACAAGACGGGCGAATGGAACACGCTGAAAGTACGATTGGAGAAGGATCGCCTGCTTTGCTACGTGAATGACGAACTGGTCATCGAATCCAAAGACGACGTCTTGCGCAAAGGGAAAGTCGGACTGGCCAAGTTCCGGCAGACCAAGGCCTCCTTCCGTCAGTTTCGCATGGGAAAAGAGATCGAATCCGAGAAAGTGCCGGAGGGGGTCGTCACTCGAATCGAAAAGCAGGTTGCTGGTCTTTCGGCGGATGAACATCCGGGGCACGAACTGTTGGAGGAATTGCGTAAGTATGGAACGGCGGGCAGCTCAGTGGTTTCCGCGCGCGCCGATCAATTGGAGAAACAGGCCGCGCGTCTGCGGCAAGTCGTGGAGCTTTTACACCTCAAACAAGTCGAGGCAGCGTTATTGGCGGAACTGGCCAGGCCGGAGGATCGAATCGATCTGCTGCGCGCCGCCCTGTTGCTGGCGCGACTGGACGATCGGGAACTGGATGTGGACGTTTACCTGAACCAGATGGATGGCATGGCAACGGAGTTGAAGGTTTCTTTGAAGTCCGCGAAGTCCGACCTGGAGAAAATCGAGACGCTGAATCGCTACCTCTTTGTCGAAAATGGGTTTCATGGAAACCG
>CALBIE010000687.1 GCA_937893495.1 uncultured Verrucomicrobiales bacterium
GGTGCACAGTTCACAGTTCACAGTTCACAGTCACGGGCCGGCGAAAACCCCAAGTTCCCAATCCCAATCCGCAAAGAAGCTCTGGAGCCGATTTCAGATCGGTTGCAACCGAGGTAACGAGGCTCTGATCTTCGCGAAGTTTGAGCCTCGTTATCTCGGCTGCTACGGGTTTTGAAATCTCATCTCCAGTTGGCCGCTCGACCAAAAACTTGGATTCTTGGATTCTTGGATTCTTTTTGGCATCGGGCGCTTTAGGCTTGGATGGATCATTTCCGCCTGATTACCAGGAATTGGTTCCTCGTCGCTCTTTTCTCTCTTCATCCCTCATCCCGCATCCCTCATACTTCCGCCGTGCCGACTACCGATCACATCCGCAAGAAACTGTCCGATGTTCCCCATCGACCGGGTGTGTACTTGATGAAGGATCGTTTCGGCACCGTGGTTTATGTCGGTAAAGCGCGCGACCTGCGCCGCCGCGTCTCGCAATACTTCCAACCCTCGCGCCGGATGGGTTGGGACCTCAAGTTCAACGCGCTCGTTGAAGCGATTCACGACTTCGACTTTCACACGGTAAGGAGCGAACCCGAATCGC
This sequence comes from uncultured Verrucomicrobiales bacterium, assembly GCA_937893495.1. Lineage (GTDB taxonomy): Bacteria > Verrucomicrobiota > Verrucomicrobiia > Limisphaerales > JAYPXF01 > CALBIE01. The sequence goes on from CALBIE010000687.1 coordinate 593, forward strand.
TCCTCCTCGAAAGCAAGCTCATCAAGGAGTTTCATCCGCGCTACAACGTCAGCTTCCGCGATGACAAACGCTACCTGATGCTCAAGGTGAATCTCAATGATCCCATCCCGCGCTTCACTCTCACCCGCGTGAAAAACGACGAGGGGGCCAGGTACTTCGGCCCCTTCCCCAGTTCGGGCGCGCTTCGGCGCACTTTGAATCTTGTTCGCCATAGATTCAATCTGCGCGGGTGCCGTCCGCTCAGTCCGACCGATGCCGATTACAAGCACTGCCTCTACGCCCATCTAAAAGTTTGCACCGCTCCCTGCATCGGCAATGTCACGACGGAGCAATACCGGATGCAGGCCACTGCCGCGTGCGATTTCCTCGATGGTCAATGTGGCGAGATGCTCGCCGAATTGGAGCAGGGAATGAAAAAGGCGGCTGATCGGCTCGACTTTGAAAAGGCTGCGGAACTTCGCGACTTGATCACCGACCTCAAACGTACCACGAAGAAGACCGACAAGTTTCCGCGCGTTCCATACACGCTACCGGTTTCCATCAACCCCGCGGCCGAGTTGGTCGCATTGGGCGAGGTGCTCGGCATCGAGCCACCACCGGAACGCATCGAGGGGTTCGACATCTCCAATATCAGCGGGACATTCAAGGTGGCCTCGATCGTTCGCTTCAGGAATGGCCGACCCGACCGCGCGAATTACCGGCGCCTTCGCATCAAAACGGTGGATGGTCAGGACGATTTCGCCTGCATGGCCGAGGCTGTCAAACGCCGTTACTCCCGATTGCTCCGCGAAGCCGGCGCTCGTAGCCTGACTGCGGACAAATCCGATGAATCCACTCAAGCCATTCCACCGGAGATGCAGACACTGGTCGATGAGGTATCCAAGGCTGCAAAAATGCGACCGGTCAAGGCCAGCAGTTACGTCGATCAAAGTCGCGGCAACTTTCCAGATCTCATCGTAATTGACGGAGGCAAGGGCCAACTCGGCGTGGCTTACGCAGAACTCACCAAACTCGGCCTGGCCAACGTCCCGGTGATCGGGTTGGCCAAGGAATACGAGGAAATCTTCCGCCCCGGCGAAAAACAACCACTGCGCCTCGGGCTCGATCATCCAGCGGTCAAACTGTTGCAACGCGTTCGTGACGAATCGCATCGCGTCGCCAACAGCTACAACGCACAGTTACGATTGAAAATGATCAGCGAAAGCCTGCTGGACGAATTTCCCGGTATCGGCAAGCAACGCAAAGCCGCACTCCTAAAAAAGTTTGGTTCCGTTCATCGGTTACGTCGGGCAAGCCTAGAAGAGATCCAGTCAGTCTCCGGTTTCGGCGGCAAAGCCGGTGAAGATCTGAGAACCTTTCTAGAAGCCCGAACGGAAAGAAAGAATGAGAATTCTCAATGATGAAAATCCTCAAATTCCAAAATCCAGGTTCCAAAGAAACTTCAAATTCCAAGCATCAACCGGAGTGCCTTCCGGCCTCTGATCTGTCAGGGATTGAATTCAAACCCGGGACCGATTGGAAATTGAAACCTGGAGTTTCCTTGAAATTTGAAGATTGATGCTTGGATTTTTAACGTAACGCATGTCCTACTTTCAAACAGGCAAGGAACGCGCCCGGCAGGTCAACCTGCTCTTCGATCGCATCGCGTCACGCTACGACCTCATCAACGATATCCAGAGTTTCGGAATGCACCGCATCTGGAAAAAATGGCTCTGGCTGTTGAGTCAACCCAAGCGGGACGACAAGGTGCTCGACGTCTGCTGCGGCACCGGTGATATCGCATTCCTGTTCGCCGAAAAGGGCTGCGAGGTCACCGGGGTCGATTTCAGCGAGGAGATGCTGAAGGTCGCACTCACGCGCGCATCGTCACTCAACTCTCAACGCAAACCACTCTCAACTCATTTCCAGCAAGCCGACGCCCTCGCCCTGCCCTTCGATGACAACTCCTTCGACATCGTCACCATCGGATACGGCTTGCGTAATTTGGCGAACATCGGCGTCGGATTGAAGGAGATGCATCGCGTCCTGAAGCCCGGAGGCAAATTGCTGATCCTTGAATTCGGAAAACCGGACAATCGGCTCCTGCGCGCGCTTTACTTCGGCTACCTCCGCATCGCCGTGCCGCTGTTCGGCAGCATCTTTTGCGGAAACTCAGCGGCATACGCCTACATCCTGGAAAGCCTTAACCATTATCCAGCGCAACGCGGCGTCCATTCCGCCCTTCATCAACTTGGCTTTGCGAACGTCCGAATCACCAATTTCCTTGGCGGTGCCATGAGCATCAATTACGCGGAAAAACCGGTCGTGTGACGAACCGTCAACATCAAGTGATTGGTAATACGGAACGATGCAGTTGGAGCGCGGCATTCATTCCGCAGAGACGTGGATTTGCCAATCGGTTCGCGGAGTTCTAGTTCGCATGTTCCGAGGCACGTGAAGGTGTCAGATTCTCGCGCTTGGGACCGCTGCGCAACCGCTGGCTGTGAACGGACGCTTCTGCGGCATGAATGGCGCGCTCCCGCCGCTTCAATTGCAGCGTTCCAGATTAGCAGCAACCACGCGCCACATCACCGAATATTAATCGTGCCGCCATCGACCGGATACGCGTTACCGGTGATGAATGACGCTTCGTCGCTGCACAGGAACAGTGCGGCATAGGCAACCTCTTCCGGTTTACCCATGCGACCAATCGGTTGAGCTTCCGAAAGTTTTTTGAACATCTCCTCCCGGTTGTCCGGATAGTTCTTGTCCAGGTATCCATCCACGAATGGCGTGTGGATTCGCGCCGGGCAGATGCAGTTGCACCGGATGTTGTGCTTCATGAAATCACGGGCCACCGCATACGTCATGGTCAGTACGGCGCCCTTGCTCATTGAGTAGGCAAAGCGATCATCGATGCCCATCAGTGATACCGTCGAAGCCATGTTCAGCACGACACCGCTTTTCGCTTCAACCATTTTTGGCAGCACCACGTGCAGGCAATTGCGGACGCCTTTCACGTTGACGGAATAGATTCGATCGAAGTCTTCCTCAGAGGTCGAGATGGCGTTCCCGATATGCGCAATCCCGGCGTTGTTCACCAGGATGTCGATGGCCGGGTTCCGCCCCGCTATCACCTCGATCACTTCACGAGTCTCGCTTTCCTTCGAAATATCGCACAGCGAATAGGCCGCCTTGCCCCCATCATTCAGAATTGCAGCAACCGTCTCGCTTGCTGCCATTTCATTCATTTCCAAAATCTCGACCGTGGCTCCGGCTTTGGCAAAGACGGTTGCAATCGCCCGTCCAATACCGGAACCGCCACCCGTGATGATCGCCGTTTTTCCAGATAAACTAAACATGCTCATAATTTCGAATGGCGGGCATCCTATTGAGCGATCGGCGGATGGGAAAGGACAGACTAACGCGAAGACTGAAAACATTGTTGCCCGCAATGTTCACGAAATCAGTATCAATTCTGACGCCGCCCGTGTTGATGATACCGTGCTGCCATGAAACGACGAACTATTCGGATTATCGGACTGCTCCTCATCGGATGCCTCATCAGTATCAAGGCTGCCGAAAGCACCAATGACGGAGGGGTCAATTTTTTCAAACAATCCGCTCAGCGCCATGCCAGCGGGCAGTTGGAACGTTGCAAACTGTCCAGCCCGCAATTGGTCCAGGGCTATCACTGCAAACGTTGGCTGTGGTTTCATGAGAGCGGTCAAATCAAGCAACTTCAATTGGCGCAGGCCACGAAAATCAAAGACATCGAATTTCCCGAAGACACAACGGTGTTCTTCGATCCAGCAGGTCGATTAGTCCGAGTCTATCTTGCAACTGATCTTAAAATCGGCAGCCTGCCGATTCGCGGCGGTGCCAAAATCTCGACAGCCTTTCAAACGAATGGATTGGTTGCATCCTGCTTCCTTTCCAAACCGACGACGATTCAGGGGATACCCTGCAAAGCGAGCCTCTTTCACCCAATTTTTCTTCACCCCAACGGCCGACTAAAAAAGGCAACACTTTCAGAGAGCATTGTTTACAAAAACGTCCGCCTCGAGCAGGGAACGACCGTTTTCTTCGATCCAAATGGGATTCTCATCCCGGCCC
>CALBIE010000688.1 GCA_937893495.1 uncultured Verrucomicrobiales bacterium
CCACCGCAATAGCGACGGTCTGGGGGAAGGGGTAGTGAGTCTTCTATTTATCATCGACGCGCTTTACGATTCAAAACCGGGTGATGTGATCGCGATCGATGAACCAGAACTCTCATTGCATCCAACCCTCCTGCGTCGATTATCAAAACTCTTTTCCGAATTTGCTGCCGATCGCCAAATCATCATAGCGACACATTCACCGTACTTCGCCGACTTGAGATCGCTTGCCGACGGCGCGCGGCTGGCACGTGTCTACAGAAAGAACTACGAGTCGAAAATATCGGCTCTCTCATCTGCGTCTGCAGAGAAGATAAGGGGGTTTTTCCGCAACGTGAATAATCCTCATGTTCTCGGCCTTGACGCTAGGGAAGTGTTTTTTTTGAACGACAAAGTGATTCTGACCGAAGGGCAAGAAGACGTGATTTTTTACGACAGATTCGCGTTCGAGCTTGAATTGCAGATCAGTGGGGACTTCTTTGGATGGGGGGTTGGTGGAGCGACAAATATGAGCGCAATCGCTGGCATCCTTTCTGATTTGGGCTTCACCCGAGTTGTTGGCATTCTCGACGGTGACAAAGCAGATTTAATTCGAGGCTTAGAAACGGATTTCCCGACATATTCGTTTCATGTGATTCCGGAAGATGACGTGCGAACGAAGCCCGCTCGACGAGCGACTGAGAAAGTAGATGGCCTAGCCGGAGCCGATGGCAAGCTGCAGGGAAAACATCGGAAGTGTATTTCTGAACTTTATCAAGTGATCGCCGAGTACATGAACCAAGGCTAACAAGACGCGGATTACCAAGCCCCTGCCACCGTGGAGTCGAAATCGTGAAGCCAGGTTTAACCATCAACCGTGCATCGAAAGCGCGCCTCCAGCAGGGGCCGGCATCGCTTTGACGTTATTGAAGGGCAATTCCCGAATTGTCCTTCATGAGGAGCACGGCAGCGGTTCGTCCCAGTGACTCCCGTTCGCCCAACTGGCGCAGGAATTCGCCGGCGTGCGCGCTGTATTTCTCCAACATCTGGGCGCGCAGCTTTTGCTGATACTCCGCTGCCTTTTTCGCCAGATCCGGTGTCTGCTGATAGCCCGCCTGGACCAGATTGCGGATGGCGTCGCGTTCCGCGCTGACGAAGCCGCGGAAGGCCGCTTCCTGTTCGCTCCACGCCGCCACGGCGAACGTCTCATCCGCCTGATCCATTGCCAGTTCGCGTTGGCGTTCGAACCGGGCCGCCCCTTCGTTCTGGGCGGCTACCGGCTTCCACTTCTTCTCCCAGTTGGCAACGGCCGTATCCCACGCGGCCTTGTCCGGCGGCTGGCCGAGGGCCTTGAGTACCTGTTTGTGCGCGGAGAATGAGCGGCTGTGACCGGTGTTCTTCCGGATGCGGGAATCCAGTTCGCCCGCGACGAGCCGGCGACGTTGTTCCGCGGTGAAAACCTCCCACACGGCCCGTTGGAACCGTTCCTGTGCGACGAACTCCTCGAACATGAAGGCGAGCCGCAAATCGGTCCACCGGTTCCATTCCTGCTTCAACCGGTCAGCCTGCGCGGCATCGCGCTCGGCGGCATACGCCCACAAGGCGATGTTCGCCTGCACCCGCACGACATTGCGAACGTCGTGCCAGTTCACGGGATTGGCCGACGTAAGGAGGCTCTGTCTCCCTTTGTCCAAAAATGGATGAGCCTCCTTACGTCGGCTGCTACCTGGTTCAGAAGAAGAGCGGCCTTCATGGGATATCGGTTCAGATCGCCGCCCGTCAGTGCTGCGTGGTCATCCGGAAGTTCCGCACGGCCAGCGCCCCGTGCGCGAACGTGAGCATCACCATGTTCTTGTCGCGGGCGAGGGACGGATGCCGGATGGTCGTCTTGAAGTCACCGATGACGAGATCGGCCTGGTCGCTTGTGACCGTGAGTTTCATCGGCATCCATTTGCCGTTGATGGCCGGCACGTCGGGGAGGCCTTTGGCGGCGAGCGTGTCGCCCTTGTTCTCCTTCGAGGATTGGGTGGCCCAGCCGATGAGGCGCGTGGGCACTTTCGAGGGTCCGGATTTCGACTGGGGGGTCTCGTCGGCGAGCGTGACGCGGAAGATATGACCGTCGCCGTTGAAGGTGAAGACGACCCGCTGACAGTCCGAGGCCTTCATCTCGAACCCGATCACGGCGTCGTTGAACTCGCGCGGCCATTTGAGGATGGGTCCGTGGTTCTTGAACTTCTTGTACAGTTCGGGATCGGCCACGCAACTGGCCGTATGGTTCTTAAACTTCCATTCACCCCGCTCCGCGAGGCGGCCGGCGAGATTGGCCCGGGCGAAGTCATCGACGAATTCGCCGGCCCGGATTGCGGCGGTGTTCAAGAGGAGGGCGGTGAGGATGAGGCGGATGGTTTTCATGCAATCAATTCTGTGGTGGTGGTATCGGTCTGATGCCGCAGGCCTACTTGCGTTTCTTTTTGCTCGGTTTGTCCGCGCTCATCGCAGCGCGCACTGACGTGATTCTCTTGGTGACCACTCGAGCCTCGTTCTTGCCGGTAGGACATCCTGTGTGGTGAAAGTCTCGGCATCCGGGCTATTCAAAGGCCTGCCCGCAATGAGGTCAGTCCGTGCTGACACTGAAAGATTTCAACTGGATTCTTTGGCCACAATGGCCGCAGGGTCGGCCTCGGCCGCGAACTGTCCAGACCAACTCTTCGACGACATAGGCGCCGCCGAACAGCGACCCGATGGCCAGCCCGACGCACCAAGGGGGTGAGATCTCGGGATATGTCTTCAGTAGAAAGTATGACAGCGCCAGCAGGGGGACGCCGAGCAGGTGCCGCCATTTGCGGTATTTGGTCCACATAATCGATTTCCCAGTTTTCCGACTCGATGCCCCTCACAATCCGGTCGCCTGCGTTGCCCGCTGAACCTCCTCCGGCGGCAGATACCATTGCAGACCGGCGGGCGTTGTGCGCTGCAACACGAGGTTGGTGAGGGTCGCGCTGGTCATCACTTTGTCCACATGCACGATCTTGATCTGGACCGATCCGGTCAGGTTCGCCCGGAGGGGGTCGTCAGCGTCCGGTTTCACCCTCAGCCCGATATCCTCGGATGCGAACGGCTCCGCGCCGGCCCGCCGCCAGAAATCCGCCGGACCTTCGCGGTCGGGAGCGTCAAACATCGTGCGCAGCATCAGCCGCTCATTCTGGTACACCTCCATGCGCAGAAGCCGCATACCGGGATTGGCACACCCGGAAAACAGGATCACGGCGGCGGCGGCGGGCAGCCATGATGGCCCGCGTAAAAAGGCAGTCAATTGTTGATGATTCATTCTTGCCTAAGGTTTCGTCTACGGTGGGAAACTACTTCCGATAATCCGGGATGTCACGCCCTCGGCTACGGCGATTCAGTTGGAACGGCGACCCGGTTAAACCACTTCCCATGCTTCGACTTTCCCGTCTGTTAATGTGAAAATCGGATGTGCCTGCGGAATCGGGATCGCTTTCAACTGTCGGTAACGGGTTCGGTCCCGTTTCCACAGCTTTTTGAGAAGGTGGTCGAGTTCGAACTCCAGCTGCCCTGACGTGACTGTCATCTTCTCACGGATTCGGTCTCGAGCGACCTTTGCGGAGTCAAAGTTGTAATTTCGCCGGGCGGCTTCGTTGGACACCTCCCTGAGATAGGTGGCAATAGCCGCCACAGGCTTCTTCGTATCTCGAAATCTGGTCAGTTG
>CALBIE010000689.1 GCA_937893495.1 uncultured Verrucomicrobiales bacterium
CCCCCAGTGGGGGAGAGGGATGGGGTGAGGGGGGTTCCCGGTTCACAGAGAGGAACTGAAAAAGGCACATTCAGTTACGGGACGCCGGTCATTTCGCTTTCTCGATCCGCCTTTTCCCCTATCCTCATCGCTCACAGCCAGACCCCGAACCTGAACCAAACCAGGAATCTGTATCGATGTTGATATCTCGGAACCTTTCCATTGTCGTCGCCCTCGCGTTGAACCTTGCCCCGGCTTTCGGGGCCACGCCGCCCAAACCCCTCAAGGTGTTCCTCCTCGTCGGGCAGTCCAACATGCAGGGGCACGCCCACGTTCGCACGTTCGAGCACATTGGCATGGATCCCGAGACCGTGCCCCTGCTACGCGAGATGCAGGAAACAGACGGCAAGGCACGGGTCTGTGAAAACGTCTGGATTTCCTATCTGTCCAGCGGGGGCGAGAAGCACGGGCGGTTGACCGCCGGGTTCGGCGCGGATGAAAACAAGATCGGCCCCGAACTCACCTTCGGCATCTACATGCAAAAGCGGTTGAAAGAGCCCATCCTGATCATCAAAACCGCATGGGGCGGCAAAAGCCTGCACACCGATTTCCGGCCGCCGAGCGCCGGGCCGTATCAGTTCAACAAGCAGCAACTCGAGGCGTTTCAAAAACAGCGCAAAGACATCGACGCCATCAGGGCCGACCGGGTGAAAGCCACCGGCCACTACTACCGCCTGATGATCGAGCACGTGAAAAAGGTGCTGGCGGATATCAAGCAGGTGTATCCCGATTACGATCCCGCTGCGGGCCACGAGCTGGCCGGCTTTGTCTGGTTCCAGGGCTGGAATGACATGGTCGATGGCGGCGTTTATCCCAACCGGGACAAGAAGGGAGGCTACGACCAATACAGCGAAGTACTGGCGCATTTCATCCGTGATGTGCGCAAGGAATTGTCCGCGACCAAACTACCTTTCGTCATCGGCGTGATGGGAGCCGGCGGTCCGGTGGACAAATATCTGCCCGAGCAGCGGCGCTACGCAGGCATCCACCAGAACTTCCGCGATGCCATGGCCGCGCCGGCCGCCCTGCCCGACTTCAAGGGCAACGTCACCACCGTCCTGACCGAGAAGTATTGGGATCTGGAACTGACCGGATTGCGAGCGCGGGAAGCCAAGGTCAAACAGCAGGTGAAAAAGCTGCAAGCGGAGAAGAAGCTCAGCCGCGAGGAGTTGAGAACGGCCCAGGAAAAACTACAGTCAGAAGAATTCACCGCACGCGAACTGGATACGCTGCAAAAAGGCGTGTCAAACGCCGAGTATCACTATCTGGGCTGCGCCAAAATCTTGGCTCAGATCGGCAAGGGTTTTGCCGAGGCGGTGGAGAGTGGAATGAAGACTCCGCGCGAACGCTGATCCAAACCGGCGATTCTCTGGCGCTTTCCTTGCCGCCGATCAATGAATAATGTCTTTTGATTTCCGGATGGGTGTATGGCATATTCCGGTCATGTCAACGGTTGCTGAAATCCGCGAAGAAGCCGCCAAACTCCCGGAGGGAGAGCGAGCTGACCTTGCGGCATTTCTCTTGGACAGCCTCGAGATCGAACACCACTGGGTGGACGATGCCGAGGTTGAGCGACGCAGCAAGGAACTGGAAAACGGGGACGTCCATGGCCTTTCATGGGAGCAAGTTAAGGCGTCCTGCGCTCGGCCCGATTGAATGAATCTGCACTTCCATCCGGAAGCCAAGGACGACGTTCGAACAATCGCTGAAAAGTATGGGGAGGTTTCCGAACGCGTACACGAACGGTTCTGGACGGAACTCGAATCAGCAATTCAAAGAATCGGCGAGTTTCCGGAGCGACATCATCTTGATGCGTCCGGTTATCGGCGGGCCAACCTGGAGAAGTTTCCCTACCACCTTCTATTCGAAACGAGTGATACCGAAACACGCATCCTTGTCGTCCGCCACAATCGCCGTGATCCGTCGTTCGGATTGGAACGGCGATAGGTCGATCTTTTGCTTCGCCTTGGAGCCGCAGGACGGTAAACCCCGAACGGGCTGGCTGATGTTTTGCAGATTTCACAATCTCTCAGTGACAAGTTTTGCTTACGCATTCAATCCAACTCAACTCCGGCAATTCGCCGGTGCTTTCGTTGAAGCGGTCGATATCGAGACCGAGGCGTTGCAGGAAGCGTTGTTTGGTCGATGTCATTGAAGTCTCAAATCGATCTCGCGTTTAACCACCAACTGGCCAACGGATGAGATTTCGACGGAAAGTATCGGGAGCGGGTTTCGATGTTCACGATAGCATTTCGGAGTCTCGCTGGCGCGACTGCGGCTGCGTCTGACCAATATTTCAAGAGTTCTGGAGTCGTCCACAACTTCACGTGAGGAAACGTACGTCGTACGTGGTTCAAGGCTTGCTTGTCATCAATTGCCAATTCGATTCCCCGACTTGCCGCGATGGCAATGGACATTGCTTCTCCGTCATCGACGATACTGGCTTGTTGCACGTAGAGCGCGGCCTCGTTTTCACCATCCATTTCAATCAAGCGCAATTGTCCTGCGGCAATTAGCGGTTCGATATCAACAGTGACCATGTCGCCAGTAGACAAATCCCTCAGCTTCTTGGTTTCGTTCCGGACGGCCGGGCAAATCGCAATTTCCCAATCCATCGCAACGACGATCTCACTGATGCAGTCCGCAGCCAGGAGATTGAGTAAAACTGATGAGTCATTCAGTAGAAGCCTCATTGTCGATGTCACGCGAGAACTGGGGCAGAGACATCGAATTCCATCGTCAGGAATTCCTCGTCGTCGATCTCACCGGAATCGTCAATCAGCAAGCGAAGTGATTCCAATTCCAAACGAGCCGATACTCTGTCCGTCCTTAGTTTCCTTGCCAACTGCCCCTCGGTCAGTCGTTCCTTCTGTTCATATGCGCTAAGCGCCAACAGGCGATACCGTAGTGGCAAGACTGCTTCCCTTTGATGAGGATCCAGTCCGAGCACAGTGCGAGCTTTTTCCGGTTGGAAACCTCGCTTATGTCGCAGCTCATCCCATTTGCCATACGGGATTCGTTTCAATTCCTCAAGCCGGCGGAACATCGCTTCAGCGGAGACCCTATAGAGAATGGCCAGCGACATGACATCACCAACAGTCACAATGCCGTTGGTGCGCGCGCTTGCCATATCGGATAGCCGACGACACACGCCAGTGCGCGGCATCAGGAAGTTCTTCGCAAACGAATCAGCAAATTTCTCGGCTGCAGTTTTGCCCCAATGATCGTGAATGAAGCTGACATCGGCGACGTAGCGAGTCGTGAGGAAGTGTCCGTATTCGTGCGCCAACGACCAATTCCCACGCGCTGGTGGATGGTTGCGATTAATGGCAATGCAGGCTCCAAGTTCATCGTTGCAGGCGAACAACCCGCCGACTTTCGGCGGGAGATTTAGATAGAATACACGAATGCCAACAACCTCCTCCAAATGTCCTCTGAGGTCTGCAATGGGGCCGTCACCCAATCCCAAGCGGGTTCGCTCTTCGGCAGCAACTTCCTCCCCACGCTGCTGCGCGTTTACGCCTGGGACGTTTAGAAGATGCACCGTCGGGAATTTTGGTTTCACCACCGCGTCGTTGATTTCTTCCAGTTCAACATAGTCGCTGGCCATGCGCTCTAGTTCGAGGACTACAGCCGACAATTCTTCCTCCGTGACGTTGCCTTGCCCGGGTGGGAGTCGAAACTGAGGCACGAACGGTTCTTTGTTCGCCTGCTTGGAAACAAACTCACTAACTGGACGTCCGTACATTTTGGCCATGACAATCAATTCCGACGGCGAGACTTTGCGGTCGCCTTTTTCAATTGCCACCAACGTCGTACGAACCATACCCAATTTTTCAGCAACCGCCTGCTGCGTCGGCCCGCGTGCTTTGCGAGCCGCTTTCAGCCGTTCGCCGAGTTGGCGAAGATCCACCCCATCAAGATAATTCAATTCCATAGGTAAGTTACAGTTATGCAGCGAGCGCACTCGACTCGCGGCAGGTTTCCCGCGAAAACGAACGCCACTCCTCTACATGATCGCGTAGAAGAGAGATGGTTTTTCCTCGAAACGTGGCGTCCTCGAGTTCGCGTTCCGTCAGCAACAGATCTGGCCATCTTTGGCAAAGCGCACCCCAGGGATCACGGGAGCCCAATGATCTTGCCAGAACATCAGCCTGCGTGGTCAGTTTCGACAATGACTCTAGTTCAATATTCCCAATCCTTCGTTCTGAATTCAAGACGTTCGTCGAATAGCTTGCACAGGCATCGGGAAGGCCGGCCGCGAATAATGACAAGCGACGTATCAAACACGAGGGGCAACGGCCACATTGCGAGGCTTTGCGCGGATAGTTCGGGAACCGGTCGCAAGAAAACGTTTTTTGCAGTAATCTGACAATAGGCTTTGAACCCGAATCGGGTAACATGTGCGCTTTGGTCATGGGAAGAAACGGGTTGCAGACTTGAAAGTCTCTATCGAACGCGACCGCGATTAATTCGCCCATGCGTTTGAGAAATACCGGGTGCGTCCCCCGGCTGTTTTGGCTGCCAAACTGAGCGCGATCGCACGGCAGATTCAACGCGCCAAAACCGTTTTCAAAAAGCATTAGACCATTGCAGCCGCTCCTAAGAGCGGCAACCGCGCCAAGGGCGATATGGATGAACGCACGAGTTCGCTGCGTAACCTCAGTGCCTTTAACTCCCATTTTGTCGGGTATACCATACTTGATTCCCACATGCTCAACCTTGCCGGGAAAAAGACTGCGAAGCTCGGCTGCCTGCTCCGATTGTTCCACCGCGATTCGATTGTGCGTCTGGCCTGAAACCAACAATCCCGCGCCTTCGGATCTGTTCAACCATTGAAGCGAACCCGCCATCGAATCCAAGCCTCCACTAAAGAGGGCGGTCCAGTTGAAGTCTTGTCGAGATTCGACGGGGAAATACTGCTGAACTTCGGCTTCAAATTCAGAGCGTCCATCGACGAATTCAAAACTCCAATCGTCTTCGGTCAGAAACTCCAACGCATTCGTCAGTAGATCTTTCGCGTTTGCCCAGACATTGGGATAGGCAACTGGAATCTCGACGCAGATCTTGCGTCGCCAGAAAGACAGTCCTTTTTGTCCAAATGGGTTTCTTAGGGCAAAGCGGTCCGATAAATAAACTGACATCGCCAGCCAAATTAAGTCCGCCTCAAGTCGCGTCAACGGACGTCGGGCGTGATCCGTCAACGCTGCGAGATTCAAGTCGAAAGGCAGCTCGCCGAATTCTGCAGCCAAACTGATTGGTCGATCAATTGAGCGACTGAACTTCCAATTGTTCGAGAACACAAAGTTGTAGGTGGGGCGAGTTTGCTTGGAAGAGTGACCCTTTGGGGCGGTCGTCTTGGCTTGGCTGAGCAGATTGGGAAAAGTGTGCTGCATGATCCTGAAATTCTTCTAAAGTTCCAAGTCGTTCAACGCATCCGCCGAATGCACGACTTGTTCGAGCTTTTGCGCCTTGACAGGCAGCCCTTTTTTCGAAGAGCACAACCTTCGAAAGGCCATGTCTTTTAGAGAATCCTGATTCCCAACACACTCAGCGATTTCATCCATAAACCGTTGGCTTTCGGCAAGTGAACAACTTCGGCTTCGTGAAACGTATGCGCCGGCGTTGTCGCAAAAACGGCTCTGACAAAGATGAGTGAGCAGTTCTGCAGCAGCGTCCATTTGAGACACCGATCCCGCAGAGTGATTGGCGAATTCCAACCCGATTTGACGTGCGGCTTCCACAACGTATCTGGTCAAAGGGAAGTCGCCGTATTCGCGGTTCATCCGGGCAGCTCCTTCAGACAAAATTGCCACTGGATCGGCAGACAAGGAAATCAGTCGGATGAGTTCCACGGCTGGCACAAACGCAGGACATCCTCCATCTCGGCGAATGTCTCGTTCAATGCCATCGACCACGATTCTGGACACGTCCGCTGCGGCAGCCCCCGCCGCAGCGGCAGAGTAGGCCTTGCCGTAGCAAGCCTTCATTCGTCCAAAATCAGTGCCGTCGGTAGGCATGAACATAAAATGACATAAAATAAAGTGATGTCAAAAAATATATGACATTGTCATTTTTGATTCCAGCTAATGATTCCGTTTTCGTAGCGCCTGGGAAGGGTTCTTTTCCATTTTCGCACAGTCTGTTCACGTTGGGGATGTTCCTGTCTATTTGTAGAAATGCTTCGGAAACGGCCCAATAATTGAAGAATTCGAATCCAACGCCTCCGCTCTATGTGCTCCTTGCGGCGCTCCCGTCAAAATCTAGGGCGTCAGCGTTCAATCTCAGCAATTCTCAATTTGGCGTGGAGGGAGGGCGTTGGTTGGCGGATGGAAGGGA
>CALBIE010000690.1 GCA_937893495.1 uncultured Verrucomicrobiales bacterium
ATTCTGATGGCTTCCTACGCCACTTTATGAAACTCTCACTTGGACACCGATGATTGTGATCAGAGCCTTCTCACGTCGGCTGCTACTTCAGCCAGGCGTGAGCTCGTAGGGCAGGCTTTCCAGCCTACCGGTCCATGGTGCATTCCAGCACCGCGTCAAAACCGTCGAGGCTGAAAAGCCTTGGAAACCGCAGACAGGAATGTCCGCGCTGCGTTCCGGGTTATTGCCGAAGCTGGTAACACATCGACACCAGACCGGAGTTGATTCCGACCGCACATTGAAGTTTGAATACGCCTCTCCACCCCGCCGTGCGGACCGGTGACTCGACGCGCAATGAACAACCCCGAATCCGACATGACACCGGCCGCGGTGGATTCCGCCCCGCCATCGTTGCCAACGCAATCGCGCCGGCATGATTTGGATGCCTTGCGGGCGGTGGCGATGCTGTTGGGTATCGCGTTGCACGCGGGGCTGTCATTCATGCCGGGACTGTGGCCCGTGCAGGATTCCCGGCAAAACGACGTGTTTGGTATTCTCTTTTCCGCCGTGCACGGGTTCCGCATGCCGTTGTTCTTTGTGCTCAGCGGTTTCTTTACCGCGATGCTGTGGCGCAAGCGCGGTTTGCGGGCCCTCATCGGACATAGATTCAAACGCATCTTTCTTCCACTGATGCTCTTCATGGTCACCGTCATTCCGTTTCAGATTTGGGTGATCATCAACGTATCGCGGACCGCACCTGCAAAACCGGAGAACAGGAAAACGGCATCGCACATTGCCGGACCGGATATCTGGTCAGCGGTTCGGTCGGGGGATACCAACGCGTTGCATCGCCATCGTGCGGACGGCGCTGACATGAACGCGAAGGACCCGCAATGGGGTTCGACACCGATCGCGATTGCCGCAGTTTACGGACGGACCAACGCGGTCGAATGGCTGATCGCCAACGGCGCGGACGCGAACGCCCGCAACAAGGACGGCGGCACGGCGCTGCATGGCGCGGCGTTCCTGGGTCATCCGGGCATCGTGGACCTGTTGTTGCGCGCCGGCGCGGATTTCAATGCCCGCAATCAGCGCGGAGAAACGCCAATGGACAGCATGGCAGCACCGTGGGGTGTGACCAGGTTTGTCGCGGGGTTGATACAGATCAAGGTGGATCAAAAAACGGTCGAGGCCGGTCGCGCGGAATGCGCCGAATTGCTCCGCAAGAACGGCGCGAAGATTGCGCCGTCTCCGGCGGCGACGGACGCGGGAGCGAAACGTGACAGCGGCCCACTGCTCGGAATCATGATGGCTCTCATGCTCGTCCCGGTGTTTCACCACCTGTGGTTCCTCTGGTTTCTCTGCTGGCTGGTTGCGGCTTTTGCTTTATACGCCGTCATTGCCGATCGGATGAAATGGATCACCCCGCCGCGCTGGTTGATCGCGTCGCCCGTTAATCTTCTCTGGCTCGTTCCGTTGACGATAATCCCGCAGTCAATGATGGGCAAGATGATGCCGGTGTTCGGCCCGGATACGTCCCTTGGAATCCTCCCTGTTCCTCAGGTGCTCATCTATTACGCCATCTTCTTCGGGTTTGGCGTGCTGTATTACGACTGCAAGGACGAAGAGGGACGGTTGGGTAAACGCTGGTACATTTCGTTGCCGCTGGCGTTGTTGATCGTGTTTCCGATCGGGCTTGAGTTCACGACCGGCGGCCTTGGCTTTCGAGGGAGAGTGACCGATGCGTCGATGTACCGCCCTATTTCCGTTTTCATGCAGGTCGTGTTTGCGTGGACGATGTCGTTTGGCTTCATGGGGCTTTTCCGAGCGGTGCTGCGGCGAGAAAGTCAAACGATGCGTTATTTGTCGGATTCATCGTACTGGCTTTATGTCGCCCATCTCCCGCTGATTTTCTTTGCCCAATCGGTCGTGCGCGATTGGCCGCTTCCGGCGGTGGTCAAGTTCGGTCTCGTTTGCGTCGTGGTGAGTGGCTTCCTGTTGCTTACCTACCAGCTTTTCGTAAGATACACATGGCTCGGGACTTTGATGAACGGACCCCGGAAGCGACCTGAAAAATCATCGGCAACCTGATCGCAGTCGGTTTCTCGGCAGGTGGATATCCGGGAGGATTCTCGATCGACATTCGTTCCGATATATTGGTTCTCAAAACCAATTATCCGTGCTTCCCTCTTCCGGCATATTTTGTGAAAGTCGATGACTCGATCACCAATGACTTTCGTCCATTCGATCGCACGATGTACAAACAATACCTTGCCACCACGCTGGGCGCGTTGCTGTTCGCGGGTTGCGCGCAGCAATCCGCATTCGTTACCCCGAAGCTGGAGATTCTAAACAAGCAGGTCCAGTCCAACTCCGGGAACTCGCAGGCTTACTCGAACCGGGGCTATACGCTGGCGGTGCTGGGCCAGCGCGAAGCCGCGCGGGCTGACTTGCAACGGGCGCTCAAGCTCAAGGATAGCGCGCCGCTGCGCAACAGCGCGGGTTTCGCCTACTACAATCTGGGAGATTATCAGGACGCCCTTCGGGAATGGAAGCTAGCCGCCGACATGAGCGAGCGCCGCGCCCGTTACGATTACTACTCGCTCGCACTGGGTTATTGGGGCGTCGGGGATCACAAACAGGCGCTGGAGAATTATCAACTGGCCGTCGAACGCGATCCGAGGTTTGGCAGTGCCAGGACGTTGGATGAGCGCACCGCCGAATGGTCTCCGCGCGAGCGGGCTACGATTCGAGAAATCTACGCGGTCTGGAGCAAGGCGTGGCGTCCGTAATGCGGTTCGGCGCGGTTGCCTGCAATTGCGAACCGCACGTCGGCATCCTGTTAACAATGTCGCAGCCGACGTCAGGAGAATCGTGCGGCAAGAGTCAGTCGTCCCAGCGGGGCTTTTCACAATTTCGGCGAAATCCCGGCGTTGAAACGCCGGGTTGTTGTCAACGGTCCCTTCGGGACGACCGATCGACCTCACAATCGCCGGCCTTTTCGTGGGAGGGCTCTGACCTTACCGGTTGTTCCGAAGAAAAATGAGCCTTCTTACGTCGGCTGCTACGAGTTGGTGGGTTTTCAACGCCGGGTCACGGAGTAAACGGCTTTGGCAGCAGTTGTTTCACGGCGTTGATGATGAGGTCTTCGGCATCCAATGCCAGGCGAGTCGGTTTTTCGTAGTTGTTCATCGAATCGTCCACTTCATAGCCGCCTTCCTGAATGACGCGGCGAGAGGCGATATAGCCGGGGGCATCATTGGCGTAAGCGGTGATCCAGAGTCGTTTGCCGTTCAGTTCACGTTTGAGTCGATGCGCATAATCGACCACCACCTCGCCCGCCAGAAAAACCATTACCAGATCGTCGCCAAACGTCCAGGTCTGGATCGGATAGGTGAACGAGGAGGGGAGAGTCTGTCCCGCATCCAACTTGTCCAACAGGATTCGCGCGTAGAAGGCGGGGCGTTTGCCGCCTTTCAGTCGCCCCGTCAATTCAGCGCGCGACGGAACATGATCAAGGGGCAGATTAATTCGGCGCAATTGGCATACCGGGAGCGAGTTTAATTTCAGGCTGTCAACGGCGAGCAGCCGATCGACTTCATCGGCGATCGCTTTGCCGTGCCCGTCCACGAGCTTTGAACCCGTGACTTCGCCGCTGGGATTGGGATTGGCGTCGGCCCCGCAACCGATCGAGATGAACGCGATCCCGCCCGGGTGACGTTGCTCAATCTGCCTGACTGCGCTGCCGGCCCAGTCTCCGTGGATGCGATTGAACTTCCCGGTGTAGGTCGTGCAATGACAGGCATAATTGGCCAGCACGGCACGCAGGGTGCCGTCCGATTCGCGAATCTGTAGAATCGGCAAAGCATGATCCACTGGCCCGTCGGGAACGCGACCGAAGCCGACCCATTTGCCGTCCTTGAGTCGGCGTCGGTTCATGGCGAAGGAAACCTCGCCCTGATTCCAGGAAAGTTGTCGTGGCTTCCGGTCTTTGAGCGCGGCCAGGGCCACTTCTTCCAGGCGATCCAGCAGTTGTGACGTATAGGTTTTGATTCGGGACATCTGATCGTCGGGCAGGTAGGCAGAAAAATGAGTTTCGTTGAGGAAACCCGCCAGGCACGGGCCGCTGTGGGTGTGCGTGGCGCAAATCGCAAGACGGGATCGATCGATGCCCGCCTTTTGAAGTCGCCTGGCCAAGGGTCCGACGAGCGATTCCGGCACGCCGACCAGTTCCGCTGTAATAAGCAAGACAGGACTATCTTCGTCGCTGCCGATTGCGATGGCGCAGGCTCGCAGGCGTCCGGCCACGCCCTCCGATTCGGTAGTGCGCGAGGCGTAGCCACAAAGTCGAATTGGCCCTTCCGGCGTAATGTCGATTTTCGCCACACCGATGGGTAGCAGTCCCGCGCTGCGGGTGGTTGCCTCGGTCAGCCAGAGTGCGAGCAGGCAGAAAATCGTAAGTGTCTTCATGGTTTGGATGGATCCAGATTCAGAGTTCGCAGGGTGTTGCCGAAGATCCAGCGAACGAACAGATTCTCGCGGTCCTTACCTGCCAGGAAAGATCGCATCGCCGGGACTGCCGGGGTGGCCTGTTTTCCGAGATAATCGATCGCGTTGGCCGCGGCGAGCCGAACCCATTGATCATCGTGCTTGAGTTCTTGCATCAACGTCGGCAATCCGGCTTCGGTTTTACCGAGGCGACAAAGCGCTTGCGCGGCGGCGATGCGAACATCGGGCGATTCATCCGAGAGGAGTTTCTCAATGGATCCGTTTACCGAAACAGCCGCTGGACCGAGATTTGCCAGTCCGATAGCCGCCCAGTAACGAACGGCGGCATCATCATCACTGAGACGGTGGACCATTTTCGCCATTACGCCCGTGCCGCGACCGACCAGCAAGGCGGTGTCGAGGATCCGATCGAGCGGGTATTTTCCACTCTGCGCGTAATCGTATTCCGAAGTGCCTTTCGCCCGTCGCCGCAGGTCCGCCTCGGGAA
This sequence comes from uncultured Verrucomicrobiales bacterium, assembly GCA_937893495.1. Classification (GTDB taxonomy): domain Bacteria; phylum Verrucomicrobiota; class Verrucomicrobiia; order Limisphaerales; family JAYPXF01; genus CALBIE01. The sequence continues at coordinate 4,976 of CALBIE010000690.1, forward strand.
TCAAACCGGTATCAACCGTCTCGCGGACCCATTTGAGATGGACTTGTCGCAGACGTTCGAGTGTCTCCTGGTGAGTGGATAAACCGGCGAGGTTGATCAGTTCATGGGGATCGTTTTGCAGGTCGTAGAGTTCTTCAACGGGTTTGCTATCGGCCATGAAGAAGGCGTGGCCGCCGGTTAATTCCTTGCTGGCATGGAGACGGCGCAACTCCTTCGACGTGTCCAGCAGATCCATGTAGTCAAGCCACGGATAGTGCGGCACGAAGGGAATATAGTTGCGATGATACTTGTAGCGACGGTCACGAACTGTTCGCGTCATGTCATAGCGTTCGTCCATCCGATCGCGAATGCCATGAATGTATTGCCGGGGTTCACGGGATTGTTTACCGAGAAATGGAAGACCCTGCATGTGGTCCGGTATTGAAATTCCCGCCAGACTCAACACGGTAGGTCCAAAATCCACGAAACTCACCATGCGATCCTGAGTGGTTCCGGGTGCCGAGGGAGCGAGATGTTTCCACTTGGGTGGAAAGTAAATGATCAGCGGAACCTGCATGCCACTGTCGTAAACGAATTGTTTGGCTCGCGGCAGTCCCGCGCCGTGGTCTGAAAAGAAAAAGATGATCGTATTATCCGCGACCCGCGCGGATTCGAGTTCGAGCAGTCGCTTGGGGATCTCGGTTGCGTCCATCAAGGTGATCAGGTCGAGGTAACGCGCCCAGTCTTTACGGATGAGCGGCGTGTCCGGGAGATACGGGGGCGGCTTGGTGGTGGCGGGATCGTGCGCTCCGATCGCGGCCGCCTTGTCGGGACTCCTGGTTTTGCCGCGAATCCTGCTCTCGTGGGTATCGGTATAGTTGAACACGGCAAAGAAAGGCTGTCCCGGTTTTCGGTATCTCCAGTGGGCCTGCGCGCCTTTGCCGACATCCCAGGTATCGTCGGGCGTCGCAAAGTTGTAATCCTGTTTGGATTTGTTTGTGCAGAAGTAACCGGCGCGGCGCAGATAAGTGGGAAAGGGGCGGATGGTAGCCGGCAGAGTGGTCGTGCAACGCATGTGCTGCGAGCCGATGGACGAGGCGTACATGCCGGTAATCAGCGATGACCTCGCGGTGGCGCAGACCCCGGTCGGCGCGAAGGCATGCGTGTAACGAACTCCCAGGCTCGCCAATCGATCCAGCATCGGTGTTCGCGCCTGAGGATCTCCATAACAACCGAGGTTGGGACTGATATCCTCGCAGGTAAGCCAGAGAATATTCGGCCGATCAGCGGGCGCGCCCGTCAGTGCGGTTACGGCGATGAAGCAGGTGAGAAAGAGAGTGCGGTCGAGTCTCATAAAGTTCAGGTTTTTGGGTGGTAGCAACTGTCGTCATGCACGCAATTGCCCGGCCAATTTCGTGATCAGTTTGGCGTGTTCCGGCCGTTGGGCAATATTTTCCGTTGGCAACTGATCCCGGTCCGGGCTCGATCTGCAGTTATCACGCTTTCTGATGCGAAAGATTGTGTTCTGTCTGCCGGATTGTTATTCCCGGTTTAGCGGGTTTTGTCATACATTTTTCTATTCAGTAATATTTGACGCCTTAATTGATTGGTGATCATGAATTTCGACGGCATGAATCGCAGACATTTTTTAGCCTGCTCTGGTGGAAGTTTGTTGGGCGCAAGCAGCCACTCGCTTTACGGTGACGAAGCTAAAGGCGGGGCTCAATCATTTGAATCTGCCGCCTTGAAACGAGTTGCGCTGATTGACGCCAGGTGGGTTGATCACAGCTACTTTTTGACCCGGCAATTGGCGCGGCCCCAACGGGTTTCCGCGAATCCCGTGATTGCTCCCGCAGGCGCTGCAAGCACCATTCTTCCCGCGGATGAGGGTGGGTTTGTCATGTGGTACAGCACGGTCCGCTGGATCAAACTTAAAGGAGTCCGGACCCATCAGTCCTGGATTCATTATGCCACGTCAAAGGACGGGATAGTTTTTGATAAACCTGATCTGGGAATTTATGAAGGCAATACCCTGATCAAGGGTGATCACCCGGGTGCCGATGGTAAGCCAATCACCGGCGTGCGGGGCTGTTCGGGCTTTTGCGTGCTTGATGCCAGACATCAGAAAGTTCCGCACGCCCGTGCCCGTTACACCGCGCTGTACCGATCATGGGTACCCGGGCGTCACGGAGGGATGTCCCTGGCTCATTCAGAGGACGGCCTGCACTGGACGGAATATTCTGAGAATCCCGTCTGGGTGGGTGAATCGGATACCTTTAACAATTTCTTCTACGACGAACGCATCGGGAAGTACGTGGCCTACATCCGCCCGCGGATTCACGCCGGGCCGAAAAGCGCCAACCGGTCAGTGGCGCGGATAGTCAGCGATGACATGATTCATTGGGCAGAACACCGGATCGTACTGGACACCGATGATCGGGACGCACCGGCGGTTGGAACGATCGACGAGGCGAAGCTTCCGGACGGAACCGGTTATCCACGCGGCCGCGACAAGCAATTCTACGGACTTACCGCGAGCCCATATGGCGACCTCTATCTGGGCTTCGCTTCGGTTTACGATGTTGAGCCCGGGACCATGGCCATCGAGCTGGTACACAGCTACGACGGGATTGAGTGGCACCGCGAAGCGACCCGTCGGCCTTTGATCTCACGTGGTGGCAAGGACGCATGGGACTCGGCAGTGGTCTATTACCCTGGCGTGGGCAGCCCGCTGGAGGTGGGGAACGGCTGGCTGATTTACTATCACGGTTTGAATTTTGATCATCACCAGCGAAATCATTCGCGGAAAGACCTGGGCGAGTACCGTGCCATGGGGGTGGTTAAAATGAAACGGGATCGACTGATTGGCTATGAAGCTCGAAAAACGCCGGGTGAGCTGTTGACCCGGCCGTTCAAATGGGAGGGAGAAAAACTGTTCCTGAATGCCAATGCTGAAGGCGGACGGGCCAGGGTGGCGGTCTGCCATGAGAGCGGATATAGCCCGAAAGGATTTCATCTCAATGAGGCCGTTCCCATCGAGCAGGACGGTGTCCGATTACCCGTCAGCTTTCAGGGGAGCGCCTCCCTGGCAACGCTCAGAGGCCGGCTCATCCGACTCCGGATTCATCTCGAGAACGCGACTGTTTTCGGTTGGGAATACTCTTAACAGTTCCATTCCCGGGTCGGCGTGTGGCGAAACTGGTTTGGGGATCCGGACCCGCACGTGGAGACTTTTACTTTTCCCCGTTCCGGGGCCGATCGGTCGGTTCCTCATTGTCAATGCCATGCTTCCCAATAATGATGCAATCGCCCTGATTGCATTCCTTGAGTGCATCCGTTAGAAGGTGGTTCCGAATACCAAATGCGCTGCATGCGAATATCCCCCAGCTTCCTTTCATTGGTCGTTGCCTCTTTTGCATGGAGCGCGATTGCTCAGGATCAAATCGTCGAGGAAAGGCGGCTGGTCGAAAAAGTCGTTGTTCTGGCCAGTAGCTATCTGAAATCCTTTCAGCATCCTGACACGGGCATTCTCTACGGCGCCCGATTGGCTGGACGGCACGCATGGACATCCCCCGAGGAAGTGCTTCAGGAGAAACCCCATCCCTGGGGATACGGATCAAAGATTGCCGACACGGCATTGCACACGGGACACATGCTGGTGGCATTTCTCGACGCCTATGACGCTCGTCCGACTCCCTTTTTGAAGGAACAGATCGACCGATTGTTCAGGGCGATGAAGGTGATTGGTTCCTTGCCGGAAACGCATCCCAAAGCCGGCAAACCGGCGCTGGCGGGACTGGTGCCTCGCGGTCCCCATCCGGATGATCCATCAGCCTATTATGATGACTCCTCAATGGATCAACATACGACCTTCATCATCAGTCTGGCGATTTATGCCAATTCATCGATCGCGAGTGACGAAGATAAAGCCTGGATCAGAGAAACACTGGGAAAGGTCGGACGGCGATTGGAGAAAAACGATTGGTCGATCAAACGTGCGGATGGGGTCACACAGGCCCATGTCGGATTCTCGTGGAAAGGATTCAACTCCGATCACGCGTCGATTCTCCTGCCCGCTGTCCTGGCGCTATATCACGGGACCAGTGATAAACATTGGCTGGAAGCGTATGAGCTTTTCCTGAGCGAGGATAAGGGGAGGCGGTGGCGGCAGGTACATCCCGGTCCGCATGTCCGAATCAATGGCCATCCAATCTATGCCAATCAAAACGCGTTTCGGGTCAACGCCTGGTATCGGTTTGAGAAGTCGGAAAAACGACGAGACGTAATTCGGGGCTTGCTGAAGCAGTCCGTGGAGATGCAGTTGAGACGGGATTTCCCGGGAGAGTTTTACCGCAAGTATCATTCGGAAGAAACCTGGAAGACACTGAGTGGGGCATTCGATTGGAAGGACACGGAACTCCGGGGGGCTGACTCCGCGTGGGATAAATTCACGCCTGCCATGCTCGATCACGATCAAAAAGGGCTCGCCGCCCTTGCGCATGTTCGATTCCCACTGGGCGGTTTTCACATGGCGTTGCTCAGCGAATCTCCCGATCTAATCCGTCAGTATCTTCCGGCGATTTGGACGATGCTCAACACGGTTGATTTGAAGAAAATCGGGGCGGGAGAAACACATTATCTCTTCACTGTCGTGGCGTTGCATCTGTATGCCGAGTACTTTCGAAATCCGGAATTGTTTTCACGGGAATCTTCGCCGCCGGCTGGACAATATGGGCGGGAGCTTTCGTTGATCGGGGAAGCGGGAACCGGACCCGTGATGGACGTCGCGGTCGAAGATAACCTGGCCTTCGCCATTGGTCGGGGAGCGCTTCACATTCTCGATATCACCGATCGCGCGAAGCCTCGTGTGGTTGGAAATCTGTCCGGGTTAGGGAGTGTCCGGCAGATTGCGGTGCGAAACGGGATCGCCTTCATCACGTCCCGACAGGATGGACTTTTCATTGCCGACGTGTCGGATTCGGTTCGGCCGCGTTTGTTGGCCCATTACGATACGATTGAATTTGCGACGGGCGTTGCCGTTTCGGGCGATGTCCTGTTCGTGGCCTGCCGGAATTACGGGGTGGAATTAATTGACGTGTCAAAACCGGACCGGCCTTCGCATCTCAGCACTGTGCGAACCGGTGAAGCGCAGTCAGTGGTTGCGAGAAATGGGCTGCTCTATGTCGGCGTGTGGGCACAATCGGAAGTGGTCGTCGTCGATGTGCGCAATCCCTGGCAACCTGCCGTCGTCTCGCGAACCGCACTCGACGGATACGGCGATGGAGTTGATGTGAACGGTGATTATCTTTATGTCGCGACCGGACATCATTCGCGAGAGACGACGCGTCGCAAGCCGGGCGATCCCGGATTCGGTCATGGGCATGGATTGGAAATTTTCGACATCAAAGATCCGTTTCATCCGAAATTTGTATCGCGAGTGAAATTTCCGCCCCTTTACGAGATTGGCAATGACATGTGGAGTGTGGTGGTGTCCGGCCGTTACGCGTTTGTCGCCGACACTTACAACGGGGCATTCATTGTTGATGTGGTAAAACCGGCCGATTCGAAAATTGTTGGACACGTTCAGTTGCCGCTCGTCGAGAAAAGAGGGAAGCGAGGCTTTGTGGGAGGACTGGCGGTGGTCAAGGATCACGTTTATCTGGCGGGCGGCTACACGGATTTGCATGTTGCCTTCGCACCGAAGGTTGCTGCTCCGCCCCGGGAAGAAGACAATACCGCGCTGGAGATTGGATTGGCTCCGAAAAACTTAATTTTGGACGATGGATGGAGGGCTTATCGGCCGGATGGCCAGGTCTATGGCGTTGATTTTTTGAGCGATGGCCGAGCCGTGGTCGCCTGTGGAAGCGCCGGTGTTCACGTGCTGGCGCTATGGCCGGAAATCAAGAAGCTTTCGGTGTTCGAGACGGAAGGGTTTGCGACCGATGTCAGCATCTCAGGGAATCGAATTTACATCGCCGAGAGTGCCGGTGGGCTTTCCGTTTGCGAAATGGCGACGGCTGGCGATCAGATAAACCGATTGAGTCGGTTTCGGATACCCGGCCGCGCCATTCGGCAGGTCGAAGCGCCAAAGACCGGAAACCATATTCTTATTCAATCGGGAGCGAATCGATTTGGAATTCTGGATGTCAGTAGTCCTCATTCGGTCAAGGCGGTTCTGGATGAGGCGCGCCCGGGTTTGCTCTATGGGGATCAGATGATGCGAGGATTGGTGGACGAACGTTATGCGTGCGTTTTCTGGCACGTTTCCGGTCTTCATTGGTACGACTTGAAAGCCGATTCGGTGCCCGTATTCAGTGGTGACAACAATTCGGAACGGATTGGATCAGCGAATGGACTTACGGCATTTCGTGGCAAGACGCTGGCAACGGTTCGCGGTGGCTTTGTCGTGCTTGATCGGAGAGACAAACGTCCTGTCGGAGAAATCGGAATTCAGCCGGTGGGGAAGCGCCGTGTTCATCTCGGGGTTCCCACCATCTCGGGCAATCTGCTTTACACGGCCAATCGTTCCAGTGGCGTCATCACCATCGCCGATATCGCCGACCCTGCGAATCCCAGGCTGATCAAACAGTTCGAGACGCCGGGAAACCCTTCCCGAATCGCGGTCTGGAACGGAATCGCGGTAATACCCGACGGTTACCACGGTCTGTTGGTTCTGGATTAATAGGTGGCGCCGCAATCGCACTGATGGTTTGTCTATGAAATACACCGCTTTTTTTCCGGTCATCGCCGCTGTGGCTCTTGTCGCTATCGTCACCGTTGAGGGAGCGACTGTAGTCAAACCCAATGTCCTCTTCATCGCGGTCGATGACCTGCGCCCGGAACTGGGTTGCTATGGTGCCGATTACATTCACAGTCCCAATATCGATCGGCTGGCCAGAGAAGGCGTGCTCTTCAATCGTGCCTACTGTCAGTGGGCAGTTTGCATGCCGTCGCGGGCCAGCATGCTGACCGGGTTGCGTCCGGATACCTTCAAGGGCAATGCCTCCGGTTGGCGAAAGATTGTTCCGGATGTCGTTACGCTGCCGCAACATTTCAAACACCACGGCTACTTTACCCAATCGTATGGGAAAATCTTTCATGGGTCATGGGCGACGGCTTACGTAGGGAGTTCGTTTCAAGATCCGATTTCGTGGTCCGCTCCGCGTTGGACATGCAGTCCCCGATACTACTTCAGTGAAGAAGGCGTTCGGATTGCGCGGGAAGTGTTCGCGACCTCGAACGACAAGTTCCTGCAAAAGGTGAAGAAAGTGCCCGGTGATCGCGAGCAATGGACCCGGCACTTTGTTCGCGGGCTTGCCACCGAAGCGCCGGACGTTTCAGACGATGTGCCCGGCGATGGTGCCATGACGGTGGCCGCTCTGAAAAAACTGGGCGAACTCAAGTCTCAACGGCAGCCGTTTTTTCTCGCGGTCGGTTTCATGAAACCGCATTTGCCCTTCATCGCGCCAAAACGATACTGGGATCTTTACGACCCGAACAAGATTCCGCCGGTGCCGCAACCGGAACCACCGAAAGGAGCGCCCGCTTTTGCGCTCACCAGTTGGGGAGAACTGCGTGCTTACACGGACATGCCGAAGCGCGGCCCGCTGAGCGCCGAACAAACCCGTCATCTACGTCACGGTTATGCCGCTTGCGTGAGCTATGTTGACGCGCTGATTGGTCGCCTCCTGAATGAACTGGATTCCCTTGAGTTGCGGAAAAACACGATCGTCATCCTGTGGTCGGATCATGGTTTCAAACTGGGCGATCTGGGTGCCTGGTGCAAACACACCAATTTCGAACTCGACACTCGTGTTTCATTAATTGTCAGTGCGCCGGGGCGATCTGCCGGAGCGAAAAGCGATGCGCTCGTGGAACTTGTCGATATTTATCCGACCCTCAGCGATCTCGCGGGTCTGCCCAAACCCAAGGGAGCCGAGGGCGTCAGTTTCGCGCCTGTAATCAAGGATCCCGGAACTCCCGGAGAGGCGGCGGCATTCAGTCAATATCCTCGGGCCGACATGATGGGATACTCGGTCCGCACGGCGCGATTTCGATACACGGAATGGCGGAAGAAAGGCAGCGACCATTCCGCGGCAATTGAACTGTACGACTACGATACCGAAGGAGAGAAACGCAACCTGGCCAATGAAGGAGGTTATGCGGATACCATTCGCAAGTTGCGAAAACTGTTGTGATACACGACCGGGCCTCAATCCCGGTCATGGGACTGTCGAGCGATATCCGGTCTGCCAAGTTTAAAGCAGACGGGGAATCTTGAAGATGGCTTGAATGGTTACAGTTTAAAAGATTGCTCGGTGACTGGTTTGGGCAAGTCGAGGTGGGCGCATCTGCACACTGCCCCCGTGCCGGAGCGCGGCTGTGTCGGAGACCAGCCGCAGCACGTTCGGTCGTCGAGTGGGGTGGTGCATTCCAAGGCATTCGTCCGGAAGAGGCTGCTGCGACTGACCTTTCAGGCACAGTCGCGCTCCGGGGGCAGTGCG
>CALBIE010000691.1 GCA_937893495.1 uncultured Verrucomicrobiales bacterium
CGAGAACCTTGAATCCGATGCCGAGTTCCGCCATTTGCTGAAACGCAACGAGATCAAGATGCTGTTGGGTAAACGCGAGAATTAAAATCCAAAGCAGACGCATAAATTCGTTTAACGGCGATTTCCTTTTTCGTCATCCCGTCAGCGAGCAGAGTGAGACTGCCGAAATCCGTGTGGCGTGATCTCGTCGCATGAGCAGGCGACCGGGTTCTGTTAGAATAGCGATATTAGCGGGTTGTCGGTCGGTAAGCGGTTACGCTCATTTCAAGAATGGAAGAACATCATGGCACATTTTCTGTCTCAGAATTGGCTGCTTGATCGTCGGCACGTGCTGCGGGGATTGGGCGTTTCGCTGGCCCTGCCGATGCTCGATTGCATGAAGCCGCTGTTTGGAGCGGAGGCGACCGAGCGACCGCGCCGCAGCGTGTTTATCTATCTGCCCAACGGGGTCAATACGAACGACTTCGAGATGACCACCGCGGGTAAGGATTATGAGCTTTCGCGGATTCTTAAGCCGCTTGAGAAACATCGGGCCAGCATCACGCCGGTCAGCGGACTCTTTCATCCCAACGCTTTCGGCATCGCCCACAATGCGACTCAAACGTGGCTTACCGGCGCCAAGTATGGAGCCACCGACCGGAATACGGTGTCGGTCGACCAGTTGATCGCAGGGGTGACGGGATTGAAGACTCGATTCCCGTCGCTTGAGTTGAGCAACCAGGGACATCGGCTGGCCGTCACTGCCGATGGCATTCAGCTTCCCGCCGAAAAGAATCCGGCGGTCGTGTTCAGGCAGTTTTTCATGGAACCTGCGGGAGGAATCGACAAGCAGCGACGCAGGCTGCAACGAAAGGAAAGCATGCTGGACCTGGTTCTCGGCGATGCCAAATCTCTGGCCGGCAAGCTGGGACAGGACGACCGTGGAAGGCTCGAACAGTACCTGGTAGCGGTTCGCGAAGTTGAGGTTCGCACGCAAAGGGCAGAGGCGTGGCTCGAAATGCCAAGGCCCACGATCGAACCCGGCATTGCCGGGAAGTTGAACCGCAATGTCCCGCTGGAACAGCTCGGGGAGTATCTGCGGACGATGTACGACATCATCGTGCTGGCGTTCCAGACCGACATGACTCGTGTTGTGACCTTCAACACTGGCAACGAAGGAACAGGGCCTTCGATCCCGGAGATCGGAATCAGTCGCGACAGGCACTCGCTCTCGCATCACAACGGGAACAGGGAAGCGATCGAGCAGCTCTCGCGGAGCGACGAATTCAATGTGCGGCAATTCGCCTGGTTCCTGGACCGCCTGGCCGAGGTCCGCGACGGCGACGGGCCGTTGCTCGATACGACGCTTGCTCTGTACGGCAGCGGCCTGTCCTACGGCAACAGTCATGGAACGACCAGTCTGCCATTGGTGCTGGCTGGCGGCGCCGGACTGGGTCTCAAGCATGGCACTCACGTGGATTACAACCAGCAGGTGAAAGAGTTCAAAGGTTATGGACAGGGCGTCGGCGTCTATCACAGTCCGGTTAATGCAAAGGCCCATTTCAGCAATCTGCTGCTGACCATCGCACAGAAGATGGGCGTCGAGACCGAGACGTTCGCGGACTCCAACGGAGTGATCTCGGAGGTCCTGTCATGAGGCGGTCGCATTTGGCTCGTCGTGGAAGTCGCAAGAATTCCCAGAGCAAAGGGGTTATTGGCAAAGCTGTAATTGGCGAAGGAATTCTGGCGAATTCCACTACCGTCCGATGGACATCGAGCGTCACGTTCCTCTTCGCCGTCATCTTCCTGGCATGTATTCCCGCGAACGCCGACGACAAGTCGGACGCGTTGCGGGACCACGTTCCAAAGCCCGGCGTCTTTCCGCCGGCGGGAGCCGGGATTCAACTGGCGGGAGACCTCGTGGTCAGCGATCCCATCAATCGCCGCGGCGGTCTTCGTCAGGGCGACAGCCGCGAGCGGCACTATTTCGCGATGCTTCCCTACGGCCTGGTGTGGTACCACGGAGCACCGGCCGATATTCGGGATATCCCTCCGGGCACGCACATGCACGGCCGGTTTCTACTTCCGCTGGAAGGTGAAGAGGAAACGATCCCTGTCCCTGAGAATCAGCGCCAGGGAAAATCCGCGCGACGATACAACCACGCGATCCTGCTGGAAGACGACGTCACTTTCTATTCCCGTCACGGCCGGTCCTGGAAGGTGGTCGGCATCGAGCAGGGGACAGGTCCCGCGCGGCTGCTGAAACTTTCGGTCGAACCCGTGGGTCCGGAAATTGAAGGCGGGATCAACAAGCCCACACAATTCAATATCGACGCCTCAACCCGGATCTGGAAAGAACGCGCCCTGGTGGGAATGGACCAGGTCACGGCAGGTCAGCAGATCCAGTTGAATCTGACCTGGGGCCCCTTCAACAGCCAGACCACAACCGATATCTGGCTGGATGATGCAAGCCTCGCGGCATTCAAAGAAGTGCAGCGACAGCGACATTTGCGGCTCATTCGTTCGCGATTCCTGCCCGGCTGGGTGGATGCGGTGAAGAACAACGACGCCGGCGGCGGTGAGGTCACGGTCACCTTCTTTGGCGGTATGGATCCTTCACTGTATACCGACATTCGCGATATGCAGGGGCGACCGCCAAGGATCTGCAACGCGGAAACAACGCTGCGCACCTGGGGCTATCACCAGGAGTACGCCGTACCGGGCGACGTCCTCGAGTGGAAGGAGATGAAGAACCCGCCGTTGGGGAGCAGCGGTTTTCAGGTGCGGATGAAGATCTCACAGATGCTGGATGGATTTCGCCCCGGTCGGATCGTTCGCGTCAAAGGCCCGTGGACCTACGTGCTGCTGGCTCAGGACGAGTGGCTGATGACGCCAGAAGAATGGGAGCGCTCGAGGAGGATGATTCTGCCATGAACATTTTCGGAAAGAGAAACCCGGTAGTGGATTTCGCCAGAAATCCCAGCCGGGGAACTCTGGCGAGTTCCACTAGGTTTGGCGTTGTGGTTGTTATTGCCTGTCTCTGTTTCGCAGCGAACACCGCCGCTGCGCAGGATGTCCTTGGTGAGACTGCTCGCAGCTTCCTCAAGACACATTGCCTGCGGTGCCACAACGATTCCAAGCAGGAAGGCGAGTTTCGGCTCGACAATCTCTCGGCCGATTTCACCAATCCGCAGGTGGCGCAGAAATGGAGCGAAGTTGTCTTCCGCATCAATGCCGGTGAAATGCCGCCGCCGAAGGAACCTCAGCCAACAGCCAAAGAGATTGGCGGCATCGCCGAGGTTGTCACGGCAAGGATCCGCGAAGGGGCTGCGGCGCGGATGGCGCGGCGAGGTCCGCTGGAACACTACCGGTTGAGCCGGCAGGAATACGCGCACACCGTTTACGATCTTCTCGGTGTGGTCTTCGACGTCGAGGCTCCGGGGACATTCAACGAAGATCCCCGCTGGCACGGCTTCGATCGCATTGGCGCCCTGCTGTCGGTTTCACCGTCACACATCGACCGTTATTTCAACGCCGCGGACGCCGCTGTGGAACTCGCCTTCCCGGATGCAAAGTCAGCCCCCCAAACCGTCCGGCGAGATAACGGTGAAGGTAAGCGGCGGCTATTGCAGTTGGGCGAGGGTTGGGAAGCGGTAAATCTGCAACAGCCCGGTCGCTATCGAATCAGGATTCACGCCAGCGGCCTGCCGGCATTCTCGGGAAGGGTGCCGCGATTGTCATTGTGGCATAACCACCACAAGCGATCTTTCCTCGGACGCGATCTGGCGGCTGCCGAATACAAGCCGGAAACGATTGAATTCGAAGGGCTGTTTCCCGCGGGCAGCTATCAAATCCGCAATCACGCCCGCACGCAGAATCATCCCAATGGCGGCATCCGCCTGTTCCGCAACGAAACGATTGATGCCAACACGCCCGTGGCTTCGTTGAAGGGCGGTTTCACGTCCTCGCTGACCAAGGTGGTCGACGAACAGGGCCGACCCGTGATGCCCCTGTTACTGGTTGAATGGGTCGAGATCGAAGGGCCGCTTCTGAATGAGGCCGACCAGGCCAAACGCAGCGGAGTATTCCCCACCAATGAAGAGGATTCCATCGAAACGCATGCCTGCCTGCGGCGGTTTGCGGAACGCGCGTGGCGTCGCCCGGTCTCCGATTCCGAAATCGAACCCTACGTACAATTCATCGCGGCCGAACAGAAAGCGGGTGAATCGTTCCGAGCGTCGTACAAGTCGGCCCTTTCCAGCATGCTGGTGGCGCGCAGCTTCTTTAACCTCGAAGAAGGCTCGGCAAACGAGAATCGTCAGCAGGTCAACGACTTTGAGCTTGCCAGTCGCCTCTCCTATTTTCTGTGGAGTTCAATGCCCGACGAGCAGCTTCTTGCCACGGCCCGCAGCGATCAGCTCCATACGCCGGAGAAGCTGGCGCAAGAATTGGATCGCATGATGGCTGACCCGAAGGTCAATCGTTTTCTCGATTCATTTCCACGGCAGTGGCTGCAACTGCATCGAGTCGGCATGTTCCAGCCCGATCCCAATATCTACCCGGAGTACGATCCGTGGCTGGAAGAGAGCATGGTGATGGAGACCACCGGCTACTTCGCAGAGATGTTTCGGAAGAATCTGCCTCTGCGCGAGGCCGTTGATTCCAACTGGACAATGCTCAATTCGCGGCTGGCGATCCACTACGGTCTGCCAACACCCAAAGAAACGGACCTCACGCGTGCGGTGTTGCCGGCCGACTCGGGACGAGGCGGCATGTTGACTCACGCCTCGGTTCTCTCACTGACCTCTGACGGCACTCGCCACCGGCCAGTCCACCGGGGCGCCTATCTCTCCGAAGCGATCTTTGCCCGCACGCCTCCCCCGCCGCCGCCAAATGTTGATCCGCTGGAGCCAGTGAAGAGCGACGAGCCGAAAACGACGATTCGTTCTCAACTGGAGGCCCACGCAACAACGCCGACCTGTGTCTCCTGTCATGCAAAGATCGACCCGCTGGGACTGGCCTTCGAGAACTTCGACGCCATCGGGCGGTGGCGCGAGACCGAGCGTGTTGAAGGCGGACTCGGCGACGATCCGCCTGTCGATGCGTCGGGAGTCCTGCCAGACGGACGGACCTTCGCCGGCCCCACGGAATTCAAAAGGCTGCTTGCCCAGGATGACGCCCGGCTGGCAGAAGCGTTTCTGGAACAACTGGCTACCTACGCCCTGCGACGAGTGATGACCGTCGACGATACTCAGCAGCTCCGTTCGATCGTCGCGTCGGCAAAGGATGACGATTACCGTCTGCAGAGCCTGATCCGCGGGCTGGTGATGTCCGAGTTGTTTCAAAAAAGGTAGCCACCCGATTTCCACTACGAACTTAATTCCCACGCCGCGCTTTATTTAACGAGAAATCGACAAAGGAAACTCGATATGCCACATTTTCTTTCCCAAAACTGGCTGCTTGATCGTCGGCACGTGCTGCGGGGATTGGGCGTTTCACTGGCCCTGCCTCTGCTGGATTGCATGAAGCCGCTGC
>CALBIE010000692.1 GCA_937893495.1 uncultured Verrucomicrobiales bacterium
TATAGACCTCGTCAGGTAGTTTCTTGTCCGATGGCACGGCCAATCGGGATACCTCCACCTTGTCCATGTAACGGACCAGGATGACGCCTTCGCCGGAGATGTCGCCAACCATGACCTTGCCATCATGGTCCACCGTGGCAATGGCTTGATCGTTGGACTGGTATTCGGAGAGATGCGTGATGTCGCGTCGGCTCTCATCGGAATAGATCGCGATCACTTTCAGCTGTTGCGAACTGCTCTTTTTGTATCGGCCGTCGCCGGGCTCAACGATGATGCGTTCCAGCGTCAACTCGTTCGTGGACCCCCACGGCGCGCCCCGGCCAATCCACTTGTGCAGGATTCGATAGAATTCCGAATCCTTGTCAAATCGTTTGCCTCCCTCGTGATCGATGGTTTGCGTCGCCTTCAGGAGCAAGAGGCTTTCCTCCGGTGCGCCCGGAAAGATTCGTCGTCCGCGCGCTTCGTGAACAATCTGCCGATAATCCTCCTTCGGATCATAGGCGAAGATGGAGAGTTGAAATCCGTTCTGACCTCCCTGCTTGGCGTGACAACTTCCGTTCACGCAACCAGCGCGGGAGAGAATGGGCAGGATGTCATTGCGAAAACTGAGCGTGTCCGCGGAAATGGCGGACGCGCTGATCAGGAAGCTTATAATTGTCGCTGCTGCCCGGTTCATTGGAGTAGCTTCAACACCTTGCCATTGATGTCCCAGATTGTAACGCCTCCATGTATGTCGCCGGCAATGACTTGTTTCATTGCCCTGGAAAACGCGAGGGTGGTGGAACCGTCGCCGCCGGCTGACCAGGCGCGCATTTTTGCGCCCGTGGATCGTTGTCCGCCGTCGTGGAGAACGAGACCGGTGTAAAGGCGGGGTTTGCTGTCCTCGGAAACGGTGATAATCCAATCGGCATCCTTCTTCGGTTTCTCCTCCGCGGGATTCAGGGTCCAGTGGATGCCCATGATTGGCAGCTTGGAGCCGCTGTCGGAGAAGGTGCTGATCTGTTTCTGCGTTCCGACCTCCCAGACCTTCACCGTGGAATCGGAACTTACGGTGGCAATCCGATCGCCACCCGGATTGAAATCGGAAGCCATGACGTAGTCGGTATGTCCCTCCAGCGTCCCGTGTTTGCTCCAGTCCGCGACCGTCCAGATGTGCGCGAGCTTGTCGGCGCCTGAACTGCACAAAAACTTTCCGTCCCGGCTGAGTGAGAGATCGTAGATCGCATCCGTGTGAGCCTTGAACGTCTTCACAGTTTTCCATTTCTCTGTTTCAATCACGATCAGACGCCCCAAAACGGTCGGCACCGATTCGCCCAACACCAGATGCCTGCCTTCGTTGACAAACTTCATGGCCGTGATGCGCCCCAAAAACCCGGCCGTGAGTACCTTCAGCTTTTCCCGTGATTTCGCGTCCCAGACCGCCACGCGCCGGAACCCCCCGGTGACCACGAAGTCGCCCTTTGGATGCCAGGCGATGGATTGGACGACATCGCGGCCCGCCTTCAAGGTCGTCTTGTTCGTCGGATTCTTTTCGCCAAGGTCGTAGAGATCCAAATTCATCCCACGGCCGACGGCAAGTCGTTTGCCATCCGGCGACACCGCCAGGCCAGCCACCGGTTGATAGGTATCCGGCAGCGGCTGCCATTTCAATTCGCGGGTTGCCGGCAGTCCCTTCAAGGCGTCTTCGTCCCACTTCGCGCCGGTCTTGATCCAGTCGGCGATGTCGGCAATCTCTGCGTCGGTCAGTTGCTTCTTGGGGGGCATGTGCGGATCGGCATCCGACTTGAGGAGCGCAAGCAGCAGGCTTTCCGATGGCTTTTTCAGATTGATGACGATGCCCGTGTCACCGCCTTTGAGCAGGGCGGCGCGGGTGTCCATGGTCAATCCGCCCTTGCGCTTTTCTGCCCCGTGACAGCGCATGCAGTTCTCCTGCATCACCCGCAACGCATCCGCGGCCCGACTCGCCGGGCCTGTGAACAACACGGCAAGAAACACCAACCCCAGCCGAAGAGTCGGCTTGGATTGAATGGCAGAATTAATCTTGTTCATGTTCAGGTGTAAGCCAGACGCATTGGGACCGGTCGGCCTTCAAATACAAATGTAGGCGCATACTTGCAAAAAGAAAACGGCCTGCACTCCAAATGGCATCTGGTTGCCGACTGGGTGAACCTTTCAAAAGATCCAAATCCGGACGAAAACAAGCGGTGCGTCTCAGGGCCGGTCAACGATTGAAAGCCCTTTCGGAATGGTCCGATTGATGGAGCAGGGGCTGTCCGGGTTCTGTTATCATATTGCCATCGACTTGGAGGAACGCCGACCCCGAAGGGACTGATCATTGAAAACTCATTCGTCGGTCTCGTTCCCATATTGAGCATCCCCATGCATTTCGAACAACTCGCCAATGGTACTTCCAATTCTGCGCAGTGGGCCTTTCGTTTCATCGTCAACCTCCGCATAAACGGCTCGTAACTCCTGTGCGAAAGTCTTTCGATCAGATTCAGATGTATTTTCCCAGAAACTTGGATGGCCTTCGAACAAGACAGCGATCCAATCAAACGCCTTGGCGTCCTTGGACTTCAGTATCGGGCTGAGAGCGTTGCGGACGAATGATTCGTTCGCGTACGCAGATGCGGCATCCCGCGCCCGACCAGGAAAAATGCTAAGGATCGGTAGAAGATTCATTTCCGGAGCATCCGCGCGTTGAATGATCCTTGAGGCAATCGTGCGTTGTTGATTCTCCGGGAGGGCGTCACATATTTCCGGCCAGTCTGGAGGCGGTTCAGTAGGCTCTCTTGTCCCATCGAGTAATTCGCCTAAATGTGACTCGAATGCGTCGGCCAATGATTGCGTTTGCGTGAATAGACTGTTCGTCCCTCGAACGGCCGCAAGCATTCTCAATGTTCCATCTGGCGACTGTAATGACTGCCTCCAGTCATCGATTGTCTTTGCTGTCAGAAACTTAGTAATTGTGTTCCCTAACTTCTCGCTTCGCGCCATTGCACCTTGCTGAATTAAATGAATTACCCCATCCAATCCGTTGTCGGAAATTTCAAGAGCCGCAAGCGACTTAACAAAGATTTCATGGCCTAGCAATTCAGAACTGAGTTCATCCAGTCGCGGTAATTCATTGGTGTTGCAGACGGTTTCAATTTCATGAAAGCGGGCCACAAATGTCTGCGCAGAGCATACAATCCCAATCGTTTGCACATCTCGCAACTCCTTTACGACAGCAACCACCAAACCAGCTAAGCGGCTTACTTCTAAAAGCAAAGCGTTGAGCAAGTCACCGTCAGGATGCTGTTGGCAATGGTCAACGAAATGGTGGACAAGCACGGAGTCATCCTTCACGCAATTGGCCACCTCCTTGGCCAATGTAAAGCCTCCGGGTGCGTTCGTCGGTTTCGCCGGCGCTTTGGAGAAATCATGGCGTTCAATTGCCCATCGCAACAATACCGCACCCTGTTCCGATTCAATCGCGCTTTCAAAATTCTTAATTCGTCTAAACAACGTTCCGCTCTCCACCACCGCTTCGAGCAATTTCTCAGCGGCGGTATGATGGGAAACCTCCAAGGTTTGCATCGTGGCAACAAACTGCTGTACCTCATTAACCTCGAATTCTTGATCGAATGCAAACCGTGTTCTAAGGCTTTCGACTATGACTTCTAGGCTCAATTGTGTATTCGGAACCTGAACCACAATTCTCAATGCTTGGCTGTTTGGATCATTCCAGACTACATTCGGCACCGGTAATAACGTCGATACGTAATCTTCGACATCGCCTCCAAGGCACAAAAGCCCAAGAACATTTCCTTGCTCGTCTCTCTCCAAGTTTTCCAACGCTATCAGGAATGACTTGATTTCTTCCACTGCCGGCAGGTGTATCCGCCCTGCGAACTCATCTAAGAGATCGCGAGCTTCGAGCACCGATGCAATTTTCCGAATACCATTGATCCAATCATCCTGATCTATTTCTGCGGGGTCGCTTACAGAAGCCAAATCGCCCAAGCTGGACTTGACTGTGTCGTGATTCAGTCCTAAATCGATTGCCTTCTCCAGTGTGCCTGCAGTCACCTGTGAGAACTTCTTCCAATTAGTTGCTCCTATAAGTCGTTCAAGAAACCGTTTTACCGCAGCGCATTCTGGACGTGGTGACTCGATCAGTTTGCTGCCCCTAACCGCTTCTATCACGTTTACCACGGTAATTTGATCCGTTCCAAAGTTCGTAACATGGTCATCGCAGATTATCTCAAAAACGGGCCAGAAACCGGGAATCAATGAGAGTTGATTTAGTTCTCCGGTTTTTCCCTTGGCGAGAGCAGATTCGATTGGAGTACGAAGGTGAACATCCCGAGCTTTATCGACATCCGTAATACCGTGAGCGAGAGCGGCCAGTGATTCGATGAAGCTGTCACTTCCAAAAATCGATTCATAATGTTCACGTTCAGGCGATCCTCCAAGCGACCACAGGCGAACATCATATCCTTGGCGGCGCAAAATCGCATAGAGAGCCAAATGGTCGACCGGAAATGCATCTCCGAAACGTCGATGAAGAGCGCCAATATCGTTGACATACAATTTCAGGTGCCGAGGTGTAGGAGGTCGCTTCTTGGCTTGAGCCATGCGCCGCGAAAGGAGATACACTCGGTGAGTGATTTCGTATTGAGACGTGAGCTGAGGCATGGCAGTGGTAAGCAGAACATTTAGATATTGTTGCCAGTCCTCAAGCAGCAGGGGTGGTACGTCGAATCGGATTTGAAACGTTTTGTCTAGAAAAGCGGCGGAAAGCCTTGGTGCGGCAGGCTCAATGGCTGTACCTTTGTCGCCCCCCGAGTCGCTACCTGCTCCAGCATGCTCGGCGTCAGTTTCCTCTCCATCATCCCAAAGTCTGCTCGCTGCCGATGGGTCGTAAGGAACGATAAACCATGTCCTTGAAGCCCACGCCGCATTGCGCTTGTTCTCGCAACATTCCGCGAACACCCGGAGCGTCGTCCATAAAGCGCG
>CALBIE010000693.1 GCA_937893495.1 uncultured Verrucomicrobiales bacterium
ACAAACTTCCAGTTCCCATTATCACATTCAGTTCCAGTGGCGCAGCATTGCGGCGGATGTCGGTGCTGTACGGAATCGTGCCGCGTAAAATGGAGGAGTCGGTCTCGACCGAAGTATTTGTGGCAGCCGTGGACCGCATGATATTGGAAAACAACTGGGCTGCGAAAGGCGACCCAATCGTAATGGTCATGGGAGAACCCATTGGCCAGGCGGGATTGACTAACACGATCCGCGTGCACTATGTCGGCGAAGCCTGAACACAATGCCTTATTTATTTACCAGTGCCCGATATGCCTCGGTCGTAAATTTTCCTGGATCGGCATGACGCGAGTTCGACATCACGATCATCCCGTGCCGTTGCCGTGGATAAATCACCAGCCGCGTCTTCGCTTTTTCCTGGGAACCATTGTGGGAAATCTTCAATTCGGCCCCCTGCCCTTCGACCGTGAAACCGAGTGCGTACTTTGTTAGCTTTCCGCTGCTCGGTTGCTTCACGGTCCACATCATCTGCTCGGTATTTTCGTTGACGAGTTTTCGCTCCATCAACCCAATGCCAAATCGGGCCAAATCTTCGACGGTTGAAATAAAGCCGCCGCCGCCGAGCTTCCAACTCACGTCCGTATCCGTCGAGCGAATGACCTGATCATTCCGCAAAAGATAGCCCGCCGCGCGATGAGGAATGTTCACCCACTGATAATCCGGTTGCAGGAACATCATTCCCAACGGCGTGCAAACCCGTTTCTGCACCTGTTCGGCAAATCGCTGTTTCCCCGCCCGCTCCACGACCGCGCTGAGCAGAATGTAACCGTGCGTGGAGTAGGAGTATTTCTCTCCCGGCGGATTGACGAGCGGCGACTCCTTGAAGGTGTCCAATGCCGGGATCACATCCTGATACGGGTGCTTCGATTCATACTCACGCTTCGTCCGTACCACTTTGCCGTTCGTGTAGTGGACAATACCACCCTGATGGCTCAACAACTGTCGGACAGTGATTCTATCGCCTTTATCAGGAAACTCCGGCACATGGCGGCGGACATCGTCGTCGAGATTGAGCTTCCCCTCCTCGACCAACTGCATCGCCGCGACGGCCGTGACAGATTTTGAAATCGATGCCCATCGAAACATCGTTTTTATCGAAACGGGAATTTCCTCCTCCCGATCAGCAAAACCGTATCCTTTCGCGTAAACGATTTCGCCCTCACGAATGACTCCCAACGCCACCCCGACCGCCTTTTGACGGTCCATCTCAGCCCTCATCGCCGCATCCACCGCCGCCAATTCTTTCACCGACAAAGCGCCACCCTGAACAGGCCAGGTCAGCCCGTGCAGAAAGAGGACAAAAAGAGTCAATCGGAGACTATTCATTTCTAAAAAGTCGAACGCTCGTTGGAGAGTACATTCGAGATCATGTCGTTGGCGAGAGACATCTTTTACACCACCCAAAAGCCAAATTACATCCGATCAGGAATCTGACTATTTGGCACGATCAAAACCGCTACCTTGGCATGACCTCGAATTCAGCCTGGTATTTGCCGAGCAGATGAAGCGACAGGACGCCTTTGCCTTCTCCCCTGCCCTCGCCTTCCAATTCAATTGGAAGTGTCTGTTCCATCTTTGCGGCCTTGAGCGGCACGGCCAGCAGCGGTTTCTTGTCGGCCGAATAGACCACCAATTCCAATCCGCCTTTGCCGGAACGCGCGGTCAACAGGAACTGCGGGAGTTCGAACGAACGTCCCGAGCTGTCCTCAATATTCACCAATCGCAACTCGTCGTCGGCCGCGAGTCGGCCGGCGACACTGGGCGCGATCGATTTCATCCACAACTGACCCACCGCAATTTCGCCTTTGCCCAGGGCTGCCAACGCTTTCTCCGACAATCCTTTGTGCGGCACGATCACGGCACCGATTTCCTTCAACTCGAACATATCAGCCTTTTCCACGTCGGCGTCGATCTTCAAAGGAGCATTCTTGAAGTCATTCACGAACCTGCGAAGTTGCAATGCAGCGCGAGCCGCCTTGCTGGTCGCCTTTGGTTCCGGTTGCGGCTCTGGTTCATTTCCTTCGTTGGGAATAATCTTCAGTTCCGCCTGGTATTTTCCGAGAAGGCTGATGACCAGCGTTGCTCCTCCGTCACCACCGTACGCCGCAAGTTCCAACGGCAACTCGTGGCGTGACGGCATTTTCGTCATTGGCACGCTGATGACGGGTTCCGCGCCTTTGCCGAAGAACACCAGCTCAAGCTTGTCGCCCTTGCCCGTGCGGGCGCCGATGAAATAGGGATGAAGTCTAACTGTCTTTTTGCCATCGGAAATAACCTTGCTTCGAATCTGCTTTTCATCGACCGGTGCAATTCCAGCCGCAGCCGGAGCCAGGTTACGCAACCACAGCATTCCCACCGGCACGACGTCTTTGGTCGCGGCGCGAATCTGTTCATCCGCCAAACCCTTCATCGGGAGGATGCAGGCCGCAATTTCGCCCTTGCTGATGATTTGCGGTGAGTCCAAATCCGGCTCGCCCTTGAACGGAGGATTTGGCAGCACTCCGGCCTGTTCCGCAATCTTACGGACGGCTTGTCGGGCTTTCTCCATTTCCATCACCTCCTGCCCCATCGCGGCGGCAGTGACGGTGAATGCGGTCAGACAGACAAGAAGCTTTTTCATTGATATGTTTGGTTTCGTCAGTTCAGGTAACGATTCGGAACCGCCTTTGGTTACAACTCATCCGATTGGGGAAACAACTCGTGAAACCCGCGGATTAACCTGGAGGAAGCAGTTGTGCCCACGAAACACACGAACAGAGTAGGACTTGAGGAATGACACAGGGCACACCCCGAGTGTGAGGTTTCCGTGCGGCTTCAAGCATCGTTTCCGCACTTTGTTTTAGTGTGTTTGGTGTGTTTCGCGGGCCATCTCAATTGCCGGTTTTAGAATCAATCCTCCTTCTTTCTTCCAGGCGCGATCTCGCCTTTGCCTCCGATGATCCCCGCAGTCACCCGTTTCCGGTCCTTGATCATTTCGCGAAATCGTATCTGCTGCCGGGGTGTCAGTCCGGCATCAATCGCCGCGATAAGATTGGACACCACCCGGTCGCTTTGCTTGAGGGTTTCGGCGCGCGTCTCGGTGAGATGTCCGACGGCTTCGTTCATCAGCACGCGGACTTCTTCATATTGCCCGTCCGTCAACTTCAACTCCCGATCAAGCACGCGCATGGCCTGGATATTCCAGGATTCCGGATCGGATCGTTGCTGATACTTTTTGCGCGCCATCTCAAATCCAATTCGCGCCCCGACATAAACGCTCCCGAGAACCATCCCGGCCAGGCACAATATAATCAGCGCGATTCGACCTGCTTTCATATCAGGGGAAACCGTTCGACCACCGTGTTCTCAATCGCTGGCACGATGTTCGGAATCTGAAGAAAATCCGACAGGTGAACCACGCCGGCAATGCCGACGGCCAGTCCGATACCCGCCAATCCGCAGCGGCTGATCAATTCAAGCAGGCGCAACCATGAGCCGTTCTCTGCCATTTCGGAACGGGCCAGGGAAATCGTCCGCGTGGCAAATCCCAACGGGATGTCAGGCACGCCGGCTTCCGCGGCTTTTGCGGCACACGCTGTGGCATGCGCCCATCTTTCATCAAACTGCTTCATAATCTTCCTTCCTTCCGCATCGTCTCGGCAATGGCTTTAAGTTTTTTTCGGGCACGAAACGCCTTCACTTTGACATTCGATTCACTCCAGCCCGACAGTCGGGAGATCTCCGCTACCGTTTTTCCTTCCAAATCCATCCAATTGATCACCAGCCGATCATCGGCGGGTAGTTGCTGCATCATCCTGGTTACCAGTTCCCGAACGGCCAGGTCTTCACCCGGTTGCTCGACCACTTCGTCGCCGGTCATGTATTCCAACCACTTGGCTTCGTCTTCAGAAAGGTCGGCCCACCGCCATTCGGGGCGACGCTTT
>CALBIE010000694.1 GCA_937893495.1 uncultured Verrucomicrobiales bacterium
CTCGCGAAGCTGCTGCGGCTGGTCTGCGACACAGTCGCGCTCCGGGGGCAGTGTCGAGATGCGCCCTACACAAAAACTGCCGGAGTTCTTCCGGCAGTTTCTGGTTGTTGTGAATCGGGAAAATTTACCTGGCCCGGCTGATCTTAAAAGACGTTTCGGTTTGTTCCTGGACGTCTTCATCATCCCAATCGGGCAGACTCATCAGCTCGTTGCTTCCGCCCTCGTTACCTTCGCGCGAAGAGTTCTGAGGCGCCTGAAGCGCGAGTTGTTCGACCTGGTGCATCATGGCGGAGAGATTGACATTGGCCTTGGATAACTCGAATTGTGCTTTCTTGATTTCGCCTTCGAGACCGCGCAAACGGACTTTGAAAGTGATGTAAAACATAATCGAAATCACGACCATTACGGTCGCCATTCCGAGGGTCATCCATGCCAGAGCAACTGGAAATGCGGCGCCGGCGGTGCCGGAATTATCAATCGATTGCGTCCTGACGACTGGCTCAAAAGTGGAAGGCAGTTCCCCGGTGGACTTTGCGGGCGGCGACATAAACGCCGGTGAAGAAGCCGCTTCAGTCGCGGATGTGGTAGGGGGCGTGGGGGGCTCGACGGTGCCGGATGATTCGCCCGCGCCGTGAGAGAAGCGTTCCTTCATCTTGTTGATTTCGGCGAGGAGCTCGGCGGTGCTCTTCGGACCTTTCGGCGCGCCGTTTTCGGTTGGAGACGGGGTGCCTCCGCCTGACATGAATGCCGGCTTGGAATCGCCGCCGCCCAAGGCGGAAAACTTGCCCGGTTCACCCGCTGACGGCCCGGAAGAAAAGCCCTTGAACGAAGAACCAGTTTTCGGAGTTGTCGCATTGCCGCCCGGTCCCGATGAGAAACCGCCGGTTTTTGTTCCGCTGTCGCCGGTGCCGGACATGAAGGATGGCAACTTTGTTTCGGATGCGGTCTTCGTCTGTACGAACGCCGGAGTGCCGGAGGGATTACTAGAAAAACCTTTGCCGCCCGGGCTGCTGGCGAAGGATGAGGACTTCGGGCTGTCTGTTTTGTCGCCGCCCATGAAGGACGGAAGCGAAGTGGACTTTGCCGCAATGCCGGGACCGGACGAGAATGAACTCGCACCCGGAGGCGAAGTGGAAAATGTTCCCGCGCTTTTCGGCGCTGTGCTGAACGCCGAGGAACGCGTGTCAGTTGAACCGGGGGACGTCGTCGCGAACGAAGGTGCCGTGGTGAGCGGAGCGGTGGGGCTGTTCACGATTGGATTCGTGATTCCAGGTCCAGCCGCAAAGGACGCAGTCGCGCGGCTTTCCACCGGGATTCCGGCACTGAAGGTAGTTCTTTCTCCGGTGAAGCGATTCAATTCGGCGACGTACTTCAGTGCTTCGGGTTGTTTGCGCTCGGCCGCCTTGAGCATGTAGTCACGACCACTGGACTGATTCTTGACCACTCCCCTGCCATCCATCAACGCTTTAGCATAGAAATACATCCCATCGGCGTGGCCCTCATCGGCCGCGCGTTTGAACCAGGTCGCCGCGTCCTCGTCACTCTTCACGACCCCTTCACCTTCCTGGTAGAGGCGGCCGAGAAAAAACGCAGCGATCGCATCGGATTGATAAGCCGCTTTGCGTAGCCAGGTCGCTGCCTCCGTTGGATTGCGTTGCATTCCGCTACTGCCGGTGATCAGGGCCAGGCCGAGTTTCGACTGCGCCTTCGCGTCGCCTTGCTCGGCCGCCTTTTGAAACCACCTCATCGCCTCTGCTTTGTCCACCGGCACGCCTTCCCCCCGGTCGTAACAAACGGCGAGATTGAACTGTGCGCCGGGGATGCCATTGGTGGCTGCTTTGCGGTACCAGTTGATCGCTTCAGGAAGGCTTCGTGGAACGCCTTTGCCTTCGTCATGAAGAATTCCGAGAATGTATTGCGACAAGCCATCTCCCTGGTTGGCCGCTTTCAGGAACCAGCCCGCTGCTTCAGTTTCGTTTTTGACAACCCCTTTTTCTCCAGTCAGAAATGCGTTTGCCAGCATTCGTTGCGCTGTGATGTCGCCCTTGTTCGCGTAGTAAGTCAGATCTTCTGCGCTCTTGCCGGACCACTCCGTGGCGTACGGAGAATCCTGGGCGGTGGCGCAAAGGGCCAGACAGACGCCGACGAGAGTGGCAATAATTCGCATTGTCGATGGGGCTTTATTGTTTGGTGCGGCGAGACTCATGAAAAGATTGTCTAGTTGGTTGAGAACTGAGCGTTGTGCGCCGAGTGACAGTCTGATGCTGAGGCGGCGAAGCGTGCGCTGTCAAGAATCGGTTGCTACTGTGTGTGGTTCGCCATTTTAGAAATAGTGGCCCGATTGGTAGATTAGGTTGGCATTTTTCATTGCTTCCCAGCATGGGGTTCCCGGAAAGTGCCTTGCCAACGGTGGCTCCAGGGTGGGTTTCTTTGCCGATGATTGATTTTTATCGCGACCGATAATTTTCTAATCAATGATTGACACATTGAGATCGATTTGGTTTTCTCCCCGTCCCTTTCGAGGGAAATATTATGTACGCGGTTGTTGAAACAGGTGGAAAACAATACAAGGTTGCGGCTGGTGACAAGCTTGAAATCGAGCGCTTGCCGGTCGAGGCTGGTCAGGTCGTCACGTTTGACAAGGTGTTGCTGGTCAATAGCGATGCCGGAGTCAAAGTAGGGGCGCCGACGTTGGAAAATACGACGGTTTCCGCCAACCTGCTTGAGCACAAGCGCGGCGTCAAGCTGGTGGCCTTCAAGTTCAAGCGACGGCAGGGCTACCACAAAAAGAAGGGCCATCGCCAGGAGTTGAGCGTGGTCGAGATTACCGAAATCAAAGCCGCTTAACCGATAGAATTTTACCAATATGGCACATAAAAAAGGGGCCGGCAGCAGCAGGAATGGACGCGACAGCGCCAGTAAGCGACTGGGCGTAAAGCGCTTTGGCGGTCAGGTTGTGCGAGCGGGTAACATTCTCGTGCGCCAGCGCGGGACAAAATTCACTGCCGGACAAAATGTCGGAATCGGGCGTGATTGGACACTTTTTGCGTTGGCCGACGGTGCTGTGTTGTTTGATAAAAGCAGCCGACGGGTTAACGTGGTCGCGATTGCGAAAGAGGCAAAAGCCGAATAGCCTCCGGGGCTGAAGCATTTCCCGGCGAGGCCTCGGCCTCGCCTTTTTTATTTTCACTTATGTTCATCGACGAAGTCAAAGTCCACGCTCGCGCCGGTCACGGTGGCAAAGGCTGCGTTGCGTTCCGCCGCGAGGCGTTTCGTCCCAAAGGGGGTCCTTCCGGCGGCAATGGTGGACGCGGTGGTACGGTAATCCTGCGGGCCGACCACGATCTGAATAATCTCGTCAACCAGTTGTACCAATCACGTCTTTTCGCTGAGAAAGGTCATCACGGGATGGGGAAGGAGATGGATGGCAGGGCAGGTAAGGACCTCATTGTCAAAGTGCCGGTGGGCACGCTGGTTTGGGCATTGCCGGAGGCCCCGAAGCCGCTGGTTGAAACGATTGCCTCCGACGAAGAAGAGGAGGAGGCAGAAAATCCGCTGCTGTTGAGTTCGTCAGGATCGAATCAAATCATTCGCCATTCCGGCGCAAGCCTGGCACAAGAGGTGGACCTGGCTGAACCGGAGCCGGTCTTCGAACTGCCTCCGATTGAGTGCGAGGCTGTACTGGTTGCGGATTTGACGGAGCACGGGCAGGAATTTGTTCTCTCCAAAGGCGGGCGAGGCGGGCTCGGTAATCGGAATTTTGCCACCTCGGTTCGCCAGGCACCGCGTTTTGCGCAACCCGGTGAACCCGGCGGCGAAGGCCGGTTCCGACTGGAACTTCGGATACTCGCCGATGTCGGACTTGCTGGTTATCCCAACGCCGGGAAATCGACACTGCTTTCCGCAATTTCAAAGGCTCACCCGAAGATTGCCCCCTATCCCTTTACCACCCTGCATCCGCAGATTGGTATCGTCGATTACGATGATTATCATCGATTGACGGTTTGCGACATCCCGGGAATTATCGAGGGTGCTCACGAAAATGTAGGTCTGGGTCATGCTTTTCTGCGGCACATCCTGCGTTGCCGAGTACTGGTGATTCTGCTCGACATGGCCGGGACCGATGGTCGAAAACCGTGGGACGATTATCGGAAACTACTCCGCGAATTGGAGTATTACCACCCGTCGCTGGTTGATAAACCGCGTCTGGTCGTGGCTAACAAGATGGATGAAACCGTCGCCGAAGCCAATCTGAAGGATTTCAAAAAACGGATACGAAAAACCAAAGTGTTGCAAATCTCCGCTGCGTTTGATGGGGGAATAGACGCGTTTAAACAGGCCATTCGCGAAGCGGTTGCGGCGGTAGAGTAGCTATTCAGTTGAGAGAATGAGATCGTTCCCGGTCAAACTGCCGGGCACTCCACGACAGACTTGAATGAAAAAGAAACCCCATGTGGCAATCGTTGGCGCCACCGGTGCCGTCGGCGTCGAGATGATTCGTACGCTGGAACGACGCAACTTTCCGGCTGGTAAAATCACCCTGTTGGCCTCTGCCCGATCGGCCGGCAAGACCTTGAAGTATCACGATGAGGAGATCACGGTCGCCGAACTTACCGACCAGTCTTTCAAAAACGTCGATATCGCATTGTTCAGCGCGGGAGGCGATATTTCGCGCGCTTTTGCGTCCATTGCGGTTGAAGCAGGCGCGGTGGTCGTGGACAACTCAAGTGCCTTCCGCATGGACCCGGATGTGCCTCTCGTCGTGCCGGAAATCAACGCCGCGGACATAGCCGGCCATCACGGAATCATTGCCAATCCCAACTGTACTACCGCAATTACGTTGATGGCGTTGTATCCTCTCCATGCTGCGTTTACCGTGACCCGCATCTTCGCCTCGACCTACCAGGCGGTTTCCGGAACTGGAGCGAACGCCATCAAGGAACTCGAACAGCAGGTTTCGCAGATCGTCAAACGCAAGAAAGTGACTCGCTCGGTTTACCCGCATCAGATTGCCTTTAACGCATTGCCCCATGTGGACCAATTCCTCAATAGTGGTTACACGAAGGAGGAAATGAAAATGGAGAACGAGGGGCGCAAAATCATGCACCACCCGGGATTTCAGGCCAGCGTCACGTGTGTGCGAATTCCTGTCTATCGTGCTCATTCAGTTTCCGTCAGTGCAGAATTTGAGAAACCAATTACCGTGGACGAAGCTCGCCGGATCCTTGAGGCGGCTCCAGGTATCGACCTGATTGACAACCCGGATAGCAATGAGTATCCGACGCCGCTGGATCAGGCCGAGAAGGATAATTGCGCGGTTGGCCGGTTGCGGAAGGACTGCGCGTTGCAAAACGGACTCTGCTTCTGGGTCGCTGGCGATCAGTTGCTCAAGGGCGCCGCGCTGAATGCGGTGCAGATCGCCGAAGCGTTGCTCAAGATGTGAAGCGGCGGGATGCCGGATAGCGCGTGGGCCGAAGTTCACCTGCTCTTCTTGCCATGTGTCGCCGCTCCGTGGAAAGTAGCGGCGCTATACTTGCCATGCAGACGCGCCGTTTGTCATACGTGATTGGGGTCGGGTTGGCGGTCATTGTGGTGGGAGTCTTCTGCCGGACATTAACGGCGGATTTCCTCCACTGGGACGATGACATCAACGTCGTTGAGAACTCGAATATCCAGGGTCTCGCGCTGGCGAATATCAAATGGATGTTCGTTAATTTCGAGCAGGCTATCCGCTACAAGCCCCTCGCATGGTTGACGTGGGCGTTGATCCATTCGCTCTTCGGACTGAATCCCGTCGGCTTTCATCTGGCGAATGTGCTGTTGCACGCGGGCAATACGGTCCTGGTGTTTGTCGTCATCGCGCAAATCGCCGGTCGAGTACCGGGCCGGGAACGGGATTTGAACCGGGCCCGCGAGCGATTGCTGCTCGCCGGCGGATGCGCGCTCCTGTGGGCATTGCACCCACTGCGAGTCGAACCGGTCGCCTGGGTGACGGGTCTTCCTTATCACCTCTCACTCGCCTTTCTGTTGGTCTCCATGATTGGCTATCTACGACTCGATTTCACCCGGTCTGTTTATCACCAGCGAGCCTATTGGGCATCTGTTGGATGTTTCCTTGCCGCTTTACTGGCGTATCCGATTTCGGTCGGGTTTTGTGCGGTGTTGGTGGCCGTGAATCTGTATCCGCTCAAGCGCTTGAATCTTTCCCTCTGTCCGCAACTTTTTTCCCGATTAAACCGCTCGGTGTGGGTGGAATTAATCCCCTTTATTTCCATTGCCGCGGTAATTGCCGGAATCACCCTTTACGGACGCTACACGACTCCAGGTATCTGGAAGCCGGTCGCGGACACGACTGACTTTCCGATGATGGCGCGAGCGATGCAGTCGTTCTACGTGTGGGCGCTCTATACGTGGAAACCGTTTTTGCCTATCCATCTCTCGCCGGTTTATCTGGATCTCGTTGATTTTCGACCAAACGATTTTCGATTCCTGATTAGTGCTGCGGGTGTTCTTGGACTGACGGGATATCTCTGGCATCAACGTCGCGTATGGCCAGGGGCGTTTGCTATTTGGGTGGCACATCTGGGGATCCTGATCCCGGTTTTGGGCTTGACCGAGCATCCACATTTTCCGAGTGATCGATATGCGATCATCGACGGAGTGATTCTTTCTGTTGGCTGCTTTGCTCTTTTATGGACGGGTCGGCAATATGTGACGTTTAAGCGAATGCGCCTTGGAGTTATCGGCGTGATTATTTTGTTGGCTGTGATGAGCTTCAGGCAGACTCAATTCTGGAAAAATGATTACGTCTTTTTCTCATATGTGGCCGGCGGTCTCAAGGATGGCTTGATGAGGGCCAAGGTGTTCACTCGGCTGGGTGACACTTATCTTCGCGATGAAGACTGGCGGTCAGCGACGCAATTCTACTCCCGAGCCTGGCAATCGGCTCCAAACTATGGCGGCTACCAGCTTCCCGCGAATTACGCGCTCGCGCTGGAGGCGTTGGGTGATTTTCCAGGAGCCGAGGCCCAGTTGAATCTTGCCGGAATGCGCCGGCCAGATGACGCGGATTTGCTGCAAAGGCTCGGCATGATGACTTCGCTGAATGGAAAGCCCGACGAGTCGATTTTGTGCTTTCGCCGGGCAGTGGAGATCGACCCCGCCAACCCGGAACGACGCTTTTATCTGGGGCTCGGGTTGATTAAAATTGAGCAATACGCCGAGGCGGAGAAAATCCTTCAGCAGTGCGTGACACTGTCACCTGATTTTGCCGGCAATCATCAGTTACTCGAACTTGTTTACCAGCGATTGAATCAACCAGAGCGCGCCAAACATCATGGTGATCGGTTTCGGCAATTGTCGAACAAGAGCAGTCAGTGACCCGCCGGTCGGCGGGGATGCTTATGCCACATCGCCTGGTGTGACGTCGGGTCGCATTCCCACGAGGCACCGCGCGCCAAAGAGCGTCGGGGCTGCGGACAGCAGGCGATCCATTACAGCAAACATGGAATGGCATATCCGGGGATACATCGCCGGCTTGCTGAAACCACCGGAGAGTAAATAGGCAAAACCGGCCATCGATTCCCGGTGAAAAATCGACCAGCCGGAGGGCCAGTCCCGTCGCCGAAAGAACATTCGCGTCGCGTTGCCCTGGGCGGCGTAGTAGGCGCGTGGGCGAGGAAAATTATCGTCAAAGTTGATCGGTAAACTCCAGCCAATCGGTTCGTGATGCAACAATCCGTAAACCGGCCAGCTGGTGAGGCTGATGAAGGGATCAAAAACAATCACCCGTCCAGTTCGGTGCAGCACACGACGAGCTTCGCGAAGGAAGGCGTTTGGAGCTTCGAGATGATGAAACACATCGAA
>CALBIE010000695.1 GCA_937893495.1 uncultured Verrucomicrobiales bacterium
AAGATATCCTCTCCCGGAAGCCGATGCCGAAGGAACTGCATCTGTTGATCACCCACACTCACTGGGATCATATTCAGGGGTTTCCCTTCTTTGCACCGACTCACGTGCCAGATATTCAAATCCATCTTTATGGCACCATCAAAGGCGACGACAGCCGATACCAGTTGTTGTCCGGGCAGATGTCCTCCGCGTATTTTCCCGTGGGGTTTGGGGATTTGGGAGCGCGAATCGTTTCTGACGATCTGGGTAGTGGTGTAAAAGATGTGAACGGCGTCACGGTAAAGAGCTTTCCGTTGAACCATCCTGGTGGCTGTCACGGATATTCGTTTGAAAAGGATGGGAAGAAGATCGTTTACATGACAGATAACGAAATGGAACCGCAGGAAGGCGACACATTTCCTGATCCCTATCATGAAGGTAAGCTCCGGAAAGTTCCCCCGGCGCTGGTCGAGATTGCCAAAGGAGCGGATCTCCTGATCATCGATTCGCAGTACGATGACCACGAATACCTGACCAAAAAGGGTTGGGGGCATTCCAGTTGCAATACGACGACGGATCTGGCGATTCAGGCGGATGTTGGGTCGGTGGCTTTGTTTCACCATGACCCTGAATCGACTGACACCGACGTTGAGGCTCGCGTCGAATCGTGCCGAATGAGAATTGAAATCTTCAAGGGCAAGCCGACCATATTCGCAGCGCGAGAGGGCGTGGAATTGAAATTTTGAGTGAGGTTCCGGATTGCCTTTAGCTACGTCGGGACCGAAGACGGTCGTCGGTTAGACTGCTTCCAGTTTCTCGAAACCTTCTTCGATAAATGTCGTATTCTGGATGCGGGCCAGACGTGCATAGAGTCCATCCTTTATCAACAGTTCATCGTGCGTGCCCCGCTCGATGATTTCACCCTGACGCAGGACCAGTATCTGGTTGGCGTTGCGGATGGTGCTCAGCCGATGAGCGATGACGAAACTGGTGCGGCCCTTCATCAGGTGTTCAAGCGCTTCCTGGATTAACTTTTCCGTTGCCGTGTCCACGGATGCGGTAGCCTCGTCGAGGATCAGGATTGGAGCGTCCTTCAATAGAGCCCGGGCGATGCTTACGCGTTGCTTCTCACCGACGCTGAGTTTAACGCCGCGTTCGCCGACTTTGGAATCGTAGCTGTCAGGCAGTTTTTCAATGAAGTGATGGCAGTTGGCCGCCCTTGCCGCGGCAACCAATTCCTCCTTTGAGGCATCGAGTCGGCCGTAAAGGATATTTTCCAGAATGGTGCCATTGAAGAGAAAGGGTTCCTGAGCGACGATGGCAATCTGGCCCCGCAAGTGGTCCAGCGGGATGTCGCGAATGCTTCGACCGTCGATGGTAATATCGCCAGACGTGGCGACGTAAAAGGCTGGTAGAAGGTTTACCAGTGTTGATTTACCCGCACCGGTCGGTCCAACGAGTGCGATCATCTGGCCGGGTTCGGCGGTAAGAGAAACTTTCTTTAATACCGTTCGTTCAGAGCTGTATTGGAAGCCCACATCGCGATACGCAACATTACCTTTGGCTTTCCATGCATCCGTTGCGGTAGTGCCGATACTGGATTTGCTGGCACCCTCGCGTTCCAGCGGAGCGTCTAATATGTCGAAGACGCGTTCGCCACCGGCGCGAGCCGCCTGGAGCATTTGATTGAGGCCGTGCAGTCGAGCGACCGGATCGTAAAAAAGGTTCAGGTAAAAGATGAATCCGACGAGTTCGCCAATGGTCATGTTTCCGTCCAACACTTGCAGTCCGCCAATCCACAGTACGAGGGTGATTCCGGTGGCATTCAAGAACGCCATACAGGGTGAGTAGTTGGCCCAGGCGCGCATGACCATTAATGTGCCCTGCCGTAAATCCTCCGCGCGGTCCGCAAATCGTTTGTCTTCGTGGTTT
Organism: uncultured Verrucomicrobiales bacterium; assembly: GCA_937893495.1. Classification (GTDB taxonomy): domain Bacteria; phylum Verrucomicrobiota; class Verrucomicrobiia; order Limisphaerales; family JAYPXF01; genus CALBIE01. Next base: position 1,912 of record CALBIE010000695.1, read on the forward strand.
TCCTGTCCGAATGATTTGACCTGCCGGATACCCTGCAGGTTGTCCATGAGCAGCGCGTTCATGGCACTGGAAGCCACGCGCATCGCCCGGTATCGTTTGTGGGCGGTCAACGTGTACCACATCGCGCCCCCGATCAGGAATGGCAGCGGGATGAGCGCAACGAGCGCGAGTTTGACGTTGGTCAGGAATAGAATCGTCAACACTCCCACCACGCTAAGCACGGCGACAGTGCCTTGCTCCGTGCCGTCGATCAGCACCCGTTCGACCGAGTTGACATCTTCAATGACGCGGGTCATCAAATCGCCCGAAGCGCGCTGATCAAACCATTTTACTGACAGGCGCTGCAGGCGGGCATAAACATCGCGCCGTAAGTCCACGATGACCTTCTGCTCAAGCTCGTTGTTGATGCGAATCCGCAGGCTGTTGAACAGCTCGCGGAACAGAAAGGCACCGAGCAGCAGCAGTATGACGGGGACGAGCTTTTGGCGGGCCTGATTGGTAATGACATCGTCAATGACATACTGCGTGAGCTTGGGATACGTGAACAGGAAGGCGAGTGAGAACAGGGCGCAGGCAATCGTGCCGACCGCCATGAGTTTGTAAGGGAGCAGATAGACGGCAACGCGGCTGACTACTTCCCACGTCGTGCGTGGCTTCGAGGTAAACGTGGGGTCCGTATGTGCCCCGAATCCTGGATGTGACATCTTATTAGCTGCGGTAATGTTTTACGCAGTCGGGCGCGAACTATCCGGTTAAATCCGGATTAAGGAAAGCGCAACCGACCCGAGGTAACGTCTGATAATTCCTGATAAACGAGCGGGCAACTCACTTGGTAATTTCGTCGCACGCCCTTATTCAAAAAAAATGTGTCAAATAATCACTTGCCGACCTGCCGTTACGGGTGCATGGGTAGCTTAATCACCTGAAAACGGAGGTGGGAGATAGCTGTCGAGAACCATTAACCCATGAAATAATTCATTATGACAACGGCGGGACGCTGATTACCATTGACTACTCCGACTCGACGTCCGACATCACCAACACGGTGGACCGGCTCGGTCGCGTCACCACCATCACCCAGGGCGCGACGGTCACGACGAAATCATACAGTTCCGCTGGCCAGTTGGTCACCGAATCCTACGCCGGCGGACCGTTGGACGGCATCACGATCACCAACTCCTTCGATTCCTATCTCCCACCTCCCAGACCCTATCTACTGCGGTGTTCGCCTACGACAACGCTTCCCGCTTGAGCACGGCTGGAGATGGCACCAACACCGCCACCTACGCCTATCTTGCCAACTCGCCGTTGGTGGAGCACCTTACCTTCACGCGCAACGGCACGACGAACATGGTTACGAGCAAACAGTTTGATTACATCAACCGCCTGACCGGAATCCAATCCGTGCCATCCGCGTCATCCGTGGTCAGTTCCTCCTACGGCTACAATTCGGCCAACCAACGGACCGCCCTCACAAATGCGGCCGGGGAATTCTGGAACTTCGGTTATGACTCATTGGGTCAGGTCACGAGTGGAAGACGCAAGTGGTCTGATGGCACTCACGTCGCTGGCCAACAATTTGAGTACGCGTTCGATGACATCGGCAATCGGACTTATGCGGCGGCGGGCGGGGACACCAGCGGCGCGAACCTCCGGACGAACAACTACTCGGCAAACCTGCTCAACCAGTACACCAACCGTGATTTCGCTGGGTACGTCGATGTTCAGGGCTCGGCGGCCACAAACGCCACTGTCACGGTCAACAATCAATCCACCGAACGCAAGGGGCCGTTCTACCGCAAAGAACTTCAGTTCACCAACACGAGCACGGCCGTCAATGCCGGCATCACCAACGTCGCGGTCATATCGGGCGGCGGACCAATGGGGGAGGACATCGTCACCACCCAGACGGGAACGAAGTTCCTGCCGCAGACCCCGGAATCATTCACGTTCGATTCGGACGGCAACCTCACCTCCGATGCTCGCTGGACAAACCTCTGGAACGGTGAGAACCGGCTGGTACAGATGGACAGCATGGCGTCCGCCGTGAGTGTGGGAGCCGCAAATCTGAAACTGAATTTCGATTACGATTCGCAGGGACGACGCATCCGCAAACAGGTCGCGCACTGGACCGGCAGTGAATGGCAGAACACCAACGATCTGCGCTTTGTCTATGATGGCTGGAACCTGGTGGCCGAACTCGAAGGCACGAACATCGTGCGCAGCTACACATGGGGCACGGACTTGAGCGGCTCGATGCAGGGTGCAGGAGGAGTCGGCGGATTGCTGGCGATGCGGGTGCACAGCGGCGCGAATGCCGGCGAATACGTGTTCGCTTATGATGGCAACGGGAACGTGATTGCGCTGGTCAACACCGCGACCGGTGTTGAAGCGGCTCGTTACGAATACTCGCCCTTCGGGCAACTGCTCCAGGCGACCGGCCCTCTCGCGCTGGAAAACAAGTTTCGCTTCTCGACCAAGTACTGCGATGACGAAACCGGCTACTACTATTATGGCTTCCGTTTTTACAACCCGGACTCCGGCCGGTGGTTGAACAGGGATCCGATCAAGGAATGGGGCGGGCTGAATATCTACAGGTTTGTTGGCAATAATGGGGTCAATCGATTTGATATCCTTGGACTCGTAGACTACACGATTCAAGGCGTTCCAGCGGGATTGTTCTCGTGGATTGCTGATTTCGATTACCGAACCTTGCCCCATGGACCGTTTGCTGAAGCGTACGAAGAATTGCGAGGCATTCCGCCTCCACGAGATTTCAACAGCCGACTGAATACGGCGTTGAGAGAACTTGCCAAGAGTTCAAACCCGGATCCGGGGATGAGTTGGCCGGGAGACATTAAAGAAACGCGTGGATGGGTTCGTTTTATCCCAGAGATAACGTGCGAATGTTGGGCTTGGAACCGGCGCAGAATTAAGAGTCACAGAGTTGCATCCCTGGATCATAATTACGGGTACACTCCAACAGGTGTTGTGTTGCCGGGCGTAGGCGAAGTTTATGATCGTGGGCATGGAGTTGGTCCGTTTAGGAGTGTCTCAGTTGGAACAAGCTGTGTGACTTACTCAATACGGCACAAGTCACGGGTTGGAGCACACGGACAATTGATATCGGGAGCGCTGCTTGGGGTCGGAGTTCCATGGGTTTGGCGTACGATCGAGTACAAGTTTTGCTGCGATGGGA
>CALBIE010000696.1 GCA_937893495.1 uncultured Verrucomicrobiales bacterium
GGGTTAAGGGACAGAAACCGGGGCCGAACGGGCATTTCACCGGTTCGGCGCTTGTGGGTAAAAGAATCCTTTGGCGGGCCGCGACATAAACATCCGGATGCGACAGCAAACGGGTGGCGCAGTCGGCGCTGCACAGGCAAAAATCGAATTCGCGCACCCGGAGTCGCGGGGAATCCGCCGCAGGTTCGAAACGGACTTCGCAGACCGCGCAACCGCAGGAATGGACCGGGGCAGACTCAATTTCCTTCGCCTGCTGCCGCGCGCTCATGCGGTTTCTCCCCTTCCGTTTGATGAGTGTTCCAGGTGCTCGTGGGAAAACCCGTTCTCGCCAGCCTTCTTTCGCAACGCGACAGGATCCAGAATCTCGAGGCTGCCGCGCCGGGTCTTCAGAATGCCCTCAGCGGCCATTGAGCGGGTGATGCGGATGGCGGTTTCCACCGTGAGCCCGGACAATTCAGCCAGCACCGCGCGAGTCTCGGGAATTACCGGGCCGAACTTTTCGGTGAGGTTCAGCAGCAACGTGGCAACGCGCACCGGCGCATCCTCCAACATGAGGCCGCGCATACGCAAAGAATGGCAAAGCTTGAGGCAGGTGTCTTCGAGGAGGGCCCGCGTGAGTGCGCCGTTGCCGTCCGATTCAATCCGCAGGTGCTTTATCGGCAACTGCACCACCCTGGCCGTCTTGATCGCGATGGCGGAACAGGGATAGGTCGGATGATGCTGATAATACACCACGCCGAACAATTCGTTCGGCAGTACGATGTCAATCAACAGCACCTGGCCTTTGCTGGTATGGCGGACGAGTTTGACCTCACCGGAGACAAGCAGCCAGAACGCGCCGACGGGATCAGCCTCGCGACAGATGGTTTTTCCTTTTTGAATGGAATCCACCCGGGCAGCGGCAATGAGTTTACGACACGTTGATGCCCGCAGCTTCCCGAGCACCGGATGGCTGTCGAAAAGCTTCTTCAGTTGGGTTTCGTCAGGGTTCATTTTGATGTACGGGCAGGAAGCCCGGCCCGAAGGCCGGGCTTCGTCGATTCGCGCCGGTTACTTCTTCCCTTTCTTCTTTTCCATGCCCTTGGTGGGCCCGGTGTTCTTGCTGGTGGCGCAGCAGAAGGCGGAGTCGTCACCGCACGCCTTGCAGGTATGCTTGATGACCCGTTCCTTGCCCTTGCCCTCCCCGACCACCGTGATTTCCGACTTGCAGCCGGGGCAGCCGTGTTTTGTGCCCGGAGCCAGGAAGCTCCGGTTCTTGTCCTGGAAGTGCCGTTGCATCACGACGACGCTTTTGCACTTTGAACAGGCCATGGCGATCGTAGCGCCCGGCTTCACCGCTTCCGCGTCCGCGATGGTCCGGATCGCGCTCATTTCCATGAGGATCTGGCCACCTTTCTTGATGTCGCCCTTTGAGGCAGCGTACGTGGGGATGGCGAATGCCATTACGGCAAGTGCCAGCCCCGCGCGAATAACCGCTTTGTTGAACAACGCATTGAGTTTCATTTTGTTTCCTTCTGTTTTTGTTTTGTTTTGGTTCCCTCCGTACCCGCCCGTCCTCCATGATTGGCCGAACAAGGCGCGGAGAAATTCGAGTGATTGGAATGCTGCCCGTATCCCCGGGTTTGCTTTATGATCCGGGGCATACAAGCCTGACTTTTCCGGGTTGTGTTTCATGTCTTGTCTTCCGGCTGAACCGCACGTCGGCTCTGGATCGATTGCTGTACGAAATGGTGATTATCCCGGGAGGAACCTGTTCGCGCCGTGGAACGGTGTGGCGGGAATCGGGTCAGGACACACGGGTCCATGTAAGGCGATTCGTCGCCACGGAACAGGGTCTTGAATACCATCAGCGCTCACCGGCGCGGACGGCATTCAAGAAAGAAGAAGGGAAGGGGGGCCTTGCGGCAATGAAGCGAGTACGCAGTAATCCCGTAGAACAAAGATCCACGGTTGCCGCAGGGCGGATTGATCCCACACCGCAGCCTGTTGCGAGAAGACATCGAGGCATTCGGCGGCCGGCAGTTCGAAGCCGAACACCGGCTTCAGGTCGGGGGCAGAATCCAGGGCCGGCGCCTTCGCAGCGGTAGCCAGTAAGGCGTCGGTGCAGCAGCTGCCACTATTTATCGGTTGATCCGGGTTCGCCGGAACCTCTTGGCCATTTTGATGGTCTCCATCGCGGTGATGACCGGTCTCGTGATGATGATCGTCGGTGCCTGTATGGGCGATGGCCGGCGCGGTCGATTCGACTGTGCAGCAGGATTTGCCTGAAACATGGCCGAGGCGACAGACCGCTGGGCAGGCGACCCACATGGCAATGGCAACTGCAGCAGGCAACTGCCACCACCATTTCATGTTTTTGTGGGTCGAACACATACGGCACCCTTCTTAGTTACCAGACACTCATTAGAGCACTCCGGCTAACCCTCTATTGCCAGAGGCGCGGTGTGAATTGGTGTTCATTGCGATCTCGAGTGATGGATTTTCCGCTCCGTATGGCCTGATCCTCGACGCGCAACCTTTGGGCCTATCACGGTTTTATCCACGGTGTCTCCTGTCCGTCGATAGGCCGTTGGCGATTGCCCGGCAAATTTACGGAACGTCTGATTGAAATTACCAACCGTCTGAAACCCTGACCGATAGGCCACCTCCTTAACCCGAACATTCGGGTTGAGCAGCAACTTCTTCGAACTTTCGAACCGTAGTCGGGCAAGATATGTTCGAAAAGTGAAGCCGGTAGTTCGGCGGAATACCCGACAGAAACTGAACACGTTGGTATCGACCGCGCGCGCCACGTCGCTCAAGCGCAGATTGTCCCGATACCGGTCGGCGATTACTTCGCGTGCTTGTGCCACCTGGTGAGGCTCTTCGCCCTTTGGCTGAAGGACAATCTGATTATACAACAAAGCCAGATGTCTCGCGAAAATATCCAGCAGTTTCGTCACCGCCACATAATCGACTGTCCGACCACCTTGCTTTGCGGACGGTTTTCGTCCAGTTCGGTCGGATTTTAGTACACTGTTCGTTCGGGTCGCTTTTGGGGGCACCTGGCGCCAACCGTTTCGCTGCCGGCCGGTCCGCAGCCAGGCGACCACAATGTCGCCCGCCTTCACAGGAATGACCGTTTCGAAAGGCAATTCCCCCTCTGGTTCCTTCCCGTCGGGCGGCGTAAGTGTGAGGGGGAGTTTGGTAGCTTGCTCGTAGGCAGCTTTATAATCGCGAAAGATCGTGGACTGAGATAGATGCCAGGCAACTACTTCGCGTTGATCGTTCGGGATCGACTGATTCGAAGAATTGCATTCCATCATATCTGATATCGAAAATGCTTGTACAGCGCGTTGATTCCTGTGTTGCAATTTTACGCACGCTGGTTGATTCGGGTCAGGATCTGGATCATAGAGAGTTGAGTTTTTTCACCTGCAGTGCAGTTGGGTAATCCAGCCGATCGGTTGAGAGTCACTGTCATTTACCCTTCGGTTTGGCCTCGGAAATGAGTTTGGCCAAAAACGATGTGGGATCGGCCTTGAACTTCGGGACGCAGTCTTCGCAGCAGAACTTGATCTCCTGTCCGTCGTGCACCAGTACGGTTGCCTTGCCCATCTTGCCCAGTTCCTCGTCGGAGACCAGGCAGGTCTTGAGCGGATAGGGTTTGGCGGCGGTAGCGGCATGTTCGGTGGACCCGGCCTTTTTGGCATCCGTCTTGGCGGCACCCATGTCGTGGCTTGCGGGTTCGTCGGATTTCATGTCATGCCCGGCGTGCTCGCCAGATTTCATCTTGCTGTGATCATGCTCCTCCTCCCCTTTAGAACAGGCGGTCAGGTAAAGCGACGCGCTGGCGGCGGTGATGATGGCGAGAGTTTTGATGGGTTTCATTTCTATCTCTTTCTGTGTTTTGTTTTTTGGATGTTGTGAGTTCGGTGAGGCTTCGAATGAGACCCCCGAAATTGATCATGCCTCGGCTGAACCGGCGAACCGGAATTGCAGTTCGCGCACCCAGCAATACAGCACGGGCACCACAAACACCGTGACCAGCGCTACGGCCATGCCGCCAAAGGTGGGGATGGCCATTGGCAGCATGATATCCGCACCCCGGCCAGTGGACGTGAGCACTGGCAGAAGCGCCAGGATCGTGGTGGCCGAGGTCATCAGAGCGGGACGGATGCGCAGTTGGGCTCCTTCGATGGTGGCCTCCCGGATGTCCGTGATGCTGCCAATTTTTTTGCGTCGGAAGATCTGGTCGAGAATCGTGGCCACAATCACGCCATTATCCGACGCGATACCGAAGAGCGCGAGGAAGCCGACCCAGATGGCCACGCTCAGGTTGATGCCGTGTACCTGAAACAGATCACGCATGTTGACATCAAACAGGGCGAAGTTGAAGAACCACGGCTGCGCGTAAAGCCAGATCATCATGAAACCGCCGGCCCAGGCGACGAAGATGCCACTGAAGACCAATAGCGCGGTAATCGTGGAACGGAATTGCAGATACAGGATGATGAAGATCGCGAACAGGGCGATCGGCACGACGACCATGAGTTTCTTCGTCGCGCGAATCTGGTTCTCATAGCTGCCGGCGAAGCGGTAGCTCACGCCTTTGGGGACGACAAACTCACCGCTGGCCGTCTTGGCCTTGAGGAAGGCCTGCGCGTCCTCGACCACGTCCACCTCGGCCTTGTCAGGTTGCTTGTCGAAGACGATGTAGCCAACGAGAAAGGTGTCCTCGCTCTTGATGACCTGAGGGCCGCGCAGGTAGCGAATCTCGGCCAGTTGTGTGAGCGGGATCTGGGAGCCGTCCATGGAGGGAACCAAGATACGCCCGAGAGATTCAATCGAATCGCGTAGTTCACGTTGGTAGCGGACGCGCACGGGATAGCGTTCCCGCCCTTCTACGGTGGTGGTGAGGCGTTTGCCGCCGATGGCCACTTCGATGACTTCCTGCACCTGGCTGATGTGCATGCCGTAGCGGGCGATGGCATCGCGATCAATGTCGATCTCCAGATACGGTTTGCCCACGATGCGGTCCGCCACGACGGTGTTGGCTTCGACGCCCGGGACCTGTTTGAGGAGCCCCTCCATCTGCAGCGCGACGCGTTCGATGGTTTCCAGATCGGGACCGCGCACCTTGATGCCCATGGGGGCGCGCATGCCGCTTTGCAGCATGACGATGCGGGCGGCGATCGGTTGCAGCTTGGGCGCCGAGGTTGTGCCCGGCAGTTTCACCGCCTGCACGATTTCGTCCCAGATATCGGTCGGTTTTTGAATGCCCGCCCAGGAAGTCCTCTCTTTGTTGAGTGTGGGGTCCAGTTCGGGACGCCAGAGGCGGAACGGGGCGCCGCGGTCGTCCGGGATTAGTTTGCCCTCAGCGTCCCGCTCGAATCTGCCGCGCACAGTGTAAGGTTTGCCATCCTTGGCATTCAGCGGCTGGCCATCCGCGTTGCGGAAGAGGTCGTTCTCGCCCGGATCGAATCTGAAACGCAATCGTTTCCCATTGCGATCCACCAGGAACTGCGGCTTGTAATTGATGACCGTCTCGAACATGGAGATCGGCGCGGGATCGAGCGGGCTCTCTGCCCGGCCCAACTTGCCGACCACCAGATCGACTTCCGGCACGGACTCCATGGCCAGATCCTGTTTCTGCAACACGTCCAGCGCTTCGCCGATGGAGGCGTGGGGCATGGTGGTGGGCATGAACAGATACGAACCTTCATCCAAGTCCGGCATAAACTCCTTGCCGAGGCCGGGGAATTTATGGGCGACATACGAAACCGGTGCCCAAGTCTTCACTTTTTGGGGAAGCCAGCCGAATACCGGGCCGAAGCCGAGCCAGGCCATGGCACCGAATACCATCAGGAAAGACGGGATGCCCATGAACATGATCTTGTGGTTCAATGCCGCCCGAAGAAGCGGCGTGTAGACCTTGATGAAACCCAAGACCAACAGGAGCAAGCCGCCGATTACGCCGGCGACCACAGTCAGGTTGGCCGAGATGCCCTTCTCGGGACCGAGCGGCAGCCAATCCTGCGCGAGCAGGATCGTGACGAGTCCGACCAGCAGCCAGGTTGTCGATCCCTGAATGAAGCCGTTCACCTTTGGTGGCAGCCACGTTTCGAGGATCTTGTAAACACCGATGGCGAGCACGATCGTTCCCAGCCACCAGGGCGCGAAGAACAGGAGCACGATGCCGAGAACAGACATCGATCCGAACGCGCAATACCGCATCATCCGGGAGGAGATCTTTCCGGCAAACAACATGTGCGCGAAGGGTGGGATGAGCGTCAGCGCCACGATGATCGAGGCGACGAGCGCGAAGGTCTTGGTGAAGGCCAGCGGTCGGAACAGTTTGCCTTCTGCCCCTTCCATGGCGAACACCGGCAGGAACCCGACGACGGTTGTGGCCACGGCGGTGAGCACGGCGCCGCCGACCTCGTGGGTGGCCCGCCAGATGGTGTCGAGCGGTCGGAACGCCTTGGGATCGCCTTTGCGCGCTTCATCCAGTTTGCGCAGGATGTTTTCACAAATCACGATCCCCATATCGACCATGGTGCCAATCGCGATCGCGATTCCCGAAAGCGCAACAATGTTTGCGTCCACCTTGAATTGTCGCATGGCGATGAACGTCATCAGCACGGCGAGCGGCAACAGACCGGAGATGAGCGCAGAACTGGCAAGGTGCCGCACCATCACCAATACCACGATGATGGTGACGAGGATCTCCTGAAAGATGGCGGTATTGAGTGTGCCCAAGGTTTCATAAATGAGCCCGGTGCGGTCATAAAACGGCTCTACCTGGAGTTTGCTGAACTTGAGCCAGGCGGGACGTCCGTCGCGCGGCGTCTTGCGGATGTAGTCCAACCACATGGCTTGGTTCAGGGCGAACACGTCGTCCGCCTTGAAAGGGGCGAATCCCTTCGTCTCCGCAAACTTGGAGACCGCGTCCCGGGAGGTCGCCCGCCAATCGATGACCGCTTTCTCCGGCAACCCGTCTTTGATCTCGTCAATTTTGGCCTTCACCGCCTTGATGGCCCCGAGGGGGTTTTCACCGTAGCGGACCACCACCACACCGCCGACGACTTC
>CALBIE010000697.1 GCA_937893495.1 uncultured Verrucomicrobiales bacterium
CCTTCTGCGTAGTGGGCGTATCCCATCGATTCCAGGCGTGCAGTAATCGCCCATCATCCAGCGTCGTCAACGATCCCGGATAATAGGTCTTCTTGACGGTGTGCTCGAATGGCTTCGGCTCCGACCATGTCCGACCGCCGTCCGTAGAACGGGTGACGCGCAAATCGACATGATTCACGCGGCCATACGTCACCACAATCGTTCCCTTTTTCGTCAGGCAGACAGCGGGATGAATGTGGCCATTGACCGGAACGGCGATTCTTACGGGCAGCAAATCCTTCGTCCCGGCAAAGGCAGTTGCAAACAGGCCAAAAACAGAAAAGGTCAGCGACTTGCGCACCAAGGGATTCATTAACACCGACGATAACGTGGGATTCTACGGTGCCCAGTCATTTTTGGGCTGGTGGACGCCTGCGGGCGCGGGCGCGTGAAGCCCCGTCACAGGAGCGCGATTGTGCTTAAAGCCAGTCGCAGCAACTGCGCGTTTGCCGAGCGATTAGAGAAATCCAAAGCGTTCTGCGGTTCGAACATTGCTGCGGCTGGTCCTACGGACACAGCCGCGCTCCGGGGGCTGCGCCCGCATGCGCCTGACGACGGCTCGAAGCGGGCGTAAAAGCCTCAAGCGTCATAATCAAAAACCCAAAGAAACTTCGAAGTCGATTGAAGGAAGCAAGCTTACGTTCGCTGCTACCCGGGTTCATGGAGAGCTTCCTGTTCGTTCTCGACCTGCTCACGAGCCATGAACGGCATGAGATTCCCCACGGATGGCAGAGCCGACCCGCGGATTCCGATTTGAATCATGCCGCTTTTCCCATCCGTGGGTCGGCCTTGCCATCCGTGGGCCACAATCCGAGATCGGTTCATGGGAAATTCGTTTCCCAACCCGGGGTGTCGCCGCTCTTACCAGGTATAAACGTCAGAAATATCCTGTTCGGTTTCCGGACGAACGATGAAGCGCTCAGGCATCCTTATTCGACAATTGTTCCTTCACCTCACTCCATGACTTTCCGACTGGAGGCCACGTAGAATCAACAGCTTTGCGTCGCCGCAATTCGGCTTTTTGGTCGTCAGAAACCAGAGTCTCAATGGAGGTCTCGTCGATGCAATCCCACATTTCTTCGACCCCCTGAATCTATTCGGCTATTTCCAGTTTGCCGAATTCTTCGAGAAGGACCGCTCTACTCATGTCGGAAACGTAGGGGAAGAAGCGCTCGAACTGAAGCTCGACGTCACTCAAATTCCCCGACCCTCGCCGGCTTGGGAGCAATCGGCTTACCCGGCTTTTTGAGGGTGAGCAGGAATTCCATTACGTCGGTGAGTTCCTGATCGTTCAACACGATGTTCATCGGTGGCATTGGGGTGTTCACCAACTGTTCAAAGCCCTCGGCGAGCTTGGCGGTGGGGTTGACCAAACTTTCCAACAGGTAGTCCCGATCCTTCCGCAGGGCGATGCCGTCGAGCGGCGGGCCGACGATGCCGCCCTCGCCGTTTAATCCGTGACAACGAATGCAGGCCGCCACCTGATTTTCGCGAAAGATTTTCTCACCGCGTTGCGCGTCACCAACGATTTTCGCATCCGGTTGCTCGGCATCGACGGGAACGATCTCGACCAACTCAACGTCGTCAAACCACGCCGTGCCGGTGGAGACACCCCAACCGCCAAACAGCGCATTCAAGGTCGCTGACGTTCGGTTCCCGGAATTGAAGCGCGTCTGCACGCCGGTCCAGTCGGAGTCGCCGAGCACGCCCTGCGTTTTGCCGTCGGCCTGAACCTCGTGAAGGTTGAACTGCGCACCGCGTGCGCCCGTGAGTTTTTCAGTCTTCACCCAACCCGAGAGCCGGTAGTCGGTGTTCGGCTTGAGTTTGACGGCGGTGAAGTAACTCGTGTCATGCGCCGCGCGAGACGTGATGCGGAGTGATCGACTGCCCGAACGCACATATTCCGGGCGGGTTTCGAGCTTGTGATCCAGCCGGTTGACCGGCCCTCGGTAATTGCGAAAAGTCCAACGCGCCGGCACGTCACCGTCGGCTTCCTCAAACGAGGGATTCGCGACAAGATTCGTCCCCACGGTGAAGCCGATCGCGGTCCGAATACGGCCACCGGCGGCCTGCAGCGCGAGGGAAAGCCATTCATCCCCGGCGTTTTCCGGCTGCTTCAGGAGCAGGCTCGCGGTGCGCGACCGGACGGTTTCGTCCGGCAATGACGCGAGTTTCGCAAACGCCACGCGGCGCACATGCAAATCCTTGTCAGCGAGCACGGAACTGTCGAAGAACAATTGCATCGACTTCTCGTCCGCGCCGAGCGCCCGGATCGCATTGCGTTTTAGCGCTGCGTCCTTACTGAAAATCGCCACCTTGAGCGTCTCGGGATCGAGCACCCCCAATCCGTGCAATGCCCAGAGGGCGTGAATCGCGCCGACTCCCGGTTTCGTCACGCGCGTTTTCAACGCCACCGTCGCATCTTTCGCCGCCCCGTCCACGAGCAATCGCTGAGCGGTCGAACGCCAGAACAGATTGTCGGAGTCCAGTGCGGCGAGGAGATCGGGCGTGGTGCCTCCGGCCAGGGAAGCGGTCTTTGATGTTGGCGCCCCTTCCCACACCAACCGATAGATGCGGCCGTGCTGCCGATCGCGATTCGGATTCTCGTGCGCGTTCCCCTTGCCGGTGACCGCCTTGTATCCACCCCGCTCCGGACTGGGCGTCGGGTTGTGTTGGATGATGAAATTGTACCAGTCCGCAATCCAGAGATGTCCATCGGGGCCGACCTCCGCGACAATCGGCGAGAACCATTCATCCGCGCTGGCGACAATCGCGAATGCGTTCTTGCCGGCGTAGCCCGAACCGTTCTTCAGCATGCGATAACCACCAAGCAGATTTCCGGTTGGCCCGCAGAGGAACGCCATTTCGTCGCGCCAGCTTTTCGGAAACGCGTCAGAGGTTGCGAGAGAATGCCCGGCTCCGGCGGTATAGCCGCCAAACACATCCACCTGCCGGATGTTCGGCGTGATGGGATGAAACCGCGAATTGTCGGCAATCATTTTGGCGCTCATGCGCGGCTTGCTTCCGTAAATCGTCGCCGGCAGTCCACCGAAGAAACTGGGGTTGTTGTTCGCCGTGGAGCCGAACACATCGCCCGCGGAATTAAAGCCAAGCCCCCACGTGTTGTTGTTGAATTGGTGCAGGAATTCGATGACCGACGCATCCGGCCGGAAACGATAGATTCCCATACCGAAGTTGTGTTTCTCACCGCCGAGCTCGCCATTGAATCGGGCATAACCCACGGTGCCCCAGATCCAGTTGTCAATTCCGTAACGCAGGTTCGACGGTCCGGCATGTGTATCGCCCTTACCCCAACCGGTGAACAATACTTTGCGCACATCCGCCCGGTCGTCGCCATCCGTATCCTTGAGGAACAGAAAATCGGGCGCGTGCGCGACGATGATTCCTCCTCGGGAAAAAGTGAACGACGTCGGGATGTTCAATCCGTCGGCAAACACGGTGACCTTGTCGCAGCGGCCATCGCCATTCGTGTCTTCGAGAATCTTGATGGAGTCGTTTCCTTTGCGGTCATCAGTCATCGCGTTCGGATAATCCACTGATTCGGCCACCCACAAACGGCCGCGCTCATCCCACTGCATGTAGATGGGATTCACGATCTGCGGCTCGGCAGCGAACAATTCCAACCGGAAGCCCACGGGCGCGCGGGTGTATTTCAAGCTCTCTGTCGGCGCGAGCGGCAGTTGATAGGGCAACGGCTCGGAACGCTTCTCGTAGTTCGGAATATTATCGCGCTTCTCATACTTCAACGGTGCGCGGGATGCGATGAACTGCTCCCAGCGAGTTTTCGCCGAGTCGCCCGCCGCCCACAGAATTCCCTGTTTCAGTAACTGGTGAAACTCCGGTCGGCTCCACACCCGCTCGTCGTGCCCAGACGCCGTATAAAACACGCGGCCCCTGCCCTGCGTGCGAATCCAGGTCCAAGGCTCGGGTTTCGTGATGTTGTCATCGGCACCGAACGCTTCGCGCACCTGCAGGATCGTGCGACCATCCGCATTGTGATTCTTGTGCACATAGGTCTCGTCCCACGCCTCCAGTTCCGCCACGCCGTGCATAACAGGGTGTTTCGGCTCCACCGTTTTCAATTTGAACACACCCGTCTTGTGATGCGCGAACCGTCCGCCGACGAGTTGGTCGAAACCCGGCTCGTTACCAAAACACGCGCTCGCACAATGCACGGGCACGAACCCTCCGCCCTTTTCCACGTAGTTCTTCAGGTTGTTCCATTGCTTCGGCGAAATCTGGTTGTGATTGGCGTAGACCAGCAATGCATCAAACTTCGCCAGATACTTCGCATCGCCCAGTGCGTCCTCCACTGACGCGATGTAATCAAAATAAATCGCCTCGCGGCCCAGAGCCTGCGCCAGCATCGGGAAGTAGAGATTGGAATTGTGGTGTCCACTGTCGTGCCCGAGGAACAGCACGCGGATGGGACCATCGGACTTCGCGAAAGCGGGGAATTGTCCGGCGACGAATCCGACCAGAATTGACAACAGAAGGAGCGGATGGCGTTTCATGATTTGAGTCAGGTCGGCAATGCTTATCGCGAAGGCGTCCTCTCGGAAAGCTCGAATCTCAGGACGAGCTTCATCGGGACGCACTCGCGCGAAGCCCTGCGGCAGGAGCGCCCCAGCACGGGTGTCGGGGCAGCAACTCCCGCAGTCACGGTCGATCCACGCAAAACAGCCATCCGAGAATGATTCTGCGCCACAACCATTGCGCGACTGCTGCTGCTGGTCTCCGACACAGCCGCGCTTCAATATTGGCCTGGTCATTGACGATCAATGGTGCCTTAAGGACGCTTCGTTCGGTCGGAGCGCGACTGTGCTGAAAGCCAGTCGCAGCATGTTCACCTTCAAGTCGCGATTGGAGAAACCTGAAGCGTTTCGCCAATTGGACATTGCTGCGGCTGGTCCGCTGGACACAGTCCGCGCTCCGGGGCTGCGCGCGAATGCGTCGCTTCGAGGGGCCGTGATTAAAAGCAAGTGATCGGGTGGCTCTGGAATCTTTGTTGGAGTTCACGCTTCAGCGTGCCCGGACAACCTAAAGGCTGAACTCCAACGGTTGCAGGTAAACCATGGTCGCACCCCACGCGCCGTGTGATGCCGAGGCCAAGGCGAAACGTTCCACCGCGGGCATGGTCTCAAGCAACTGATGCACCATGCGACGGCGCTCGCCAATTCCCTTGCCGTGAATCACGCGGATTTCGAAAATACCGACTTTCCGACATTCCGCGAAATACTCCCCCAACACATCCTTCACATCGCGATGCGTGATGCCGTGCAGGTCGAGTACGCCATCAATCGGAAGGGGAACGGGAACGGGGAAATACGCTTCTGCCTCTGAAGTTTCGGGGTCTGGTTTCATCAGCGCAGTCGTCGAGATACGCAAGAGGATTCCCGGTAGTCCAGAAACCACAATGTCCGCCTCCTTACCTTGGCGGCTACTCGCATAACGTACGTTTATCGGGCCTTGATATTGTAAGCGAACAAGTTGTCCTGGTCGCGCAAATACAATCGGCCATTGGCCACGACCGGATGTGGCCAGGCCTTTGCGCGCGCGCGGTCCGGTTGTTTGAATTGGCTGACTTCAGTGTACTTCGTCGGACTCGCATCGATGAGAGCGACGGGACCGTCCTCACTCCGGAGATAGAATTTGCCGTCCGCATAGACTGTTGCGCCCTTGCCAACGCTGCGCTCGTTCCAGGGTTGTTCACCGGACTTGATCTCCACGCAGCGAAAAGTTCCGCCGGTCGCGCCATAGATGTGTCCATCCATCCCGATGACGCCGCCATGGTGATTGGCGATATTCAAGTTTGCATAGGCTTCATCGGTGAACCATTTGCTTCCCGACAGCTTCACGCGGAATCCGTTGCAGCCCACCCCGTAGGACGACGTGACGAACACCATGTCACCTTCGACAATGGGTGTGGCAATTACCGCCGTCTTGCCCTTGCGCTTCGCTTGCCAAAGCAACCCGCCCGATTCGGGATTGATCCCCGCGACACTGTCGCCGGTCAATTGCACATACTGACGAACGCCATGAATGGTCGCAATGATAACGGAGGAGTAACCAGCCGAGTCGGTCCAGTCGCTGGTTTGCCAGATCTTTTTGCCAGACTTTTTATCGAGCGCCACCACGGTTCCCTCTCTCCCACCGGGAGTGGCAATGACACGATCCCCGTCCACGAGCGGCGATTCACTGTATCGCCATCCCGACATCATCCGCCCGCCGAAATCCTTCTCCAGATTTTTTGACCAGCGGACTTTTCCGTTACCAGCGTCCAGACACACAAGGTCACCGTGTTGATTAAGAATTACCACGATATCACCGGAAACTGTCGGCGTACTTCGTGTGCCCGTATATTTTTTGTGTCCTCCGCTATCGCCAATGCGAGTCTTCCAAACCGGCTTTCCGTCGGCCTCGCTCAAAGCAATCGCATAGCTCCCGTCGTCCAAATCCCCGAGGGTGTAGATTTTTCCATTTGCGATGGAAACACTCGAGTAACCGTCACCCAATCCACCAACCTTCCACGCCAAAGGCGGACCGTCCGCCGGCCATTTTTTCAAAAGACCCTTTTCCGACGAAATACCGTTACGATTGGGCCCTCGCCACTGTGGCCAATCGTCACCATTCGAGATTAGAGCGAGCGTGAGAAGACTGACCGTCAATAAGGCAACAAAGGATTTCAT
>CALBIE010000698.1 GCA_937893495.1 uncultured Verrucomicrobiales bacterium
ATCAATCCATCCGGCGGCTCGACGATGTTCCCTGCCTGCAGGAGTATTTTAAGACGCACGGCTACACGACGCTGGCCGGCGGCAAGGTCTTGCATCACGGGTTCACGGGCCGACTGGGCGGAGCAATCGACGAAGACCTTGGCAAGCGCAAAGGCGGCCCACGACCGAAGAAACCGATGAACTGGCCCGGCGCATGGGACTGGGGCGCGTTCCCGGAGACGGACGCGGAAATGTTCGACTATCAACTCGCGCAAAACGCCGCCGCCGCCCTGGGCAAGTCCTACAAGAAACCGTTTTTCATGTCGGTTGGATTGTTCCGCCCGCACGTCCCGATGCACGTGCCGCCAAAGTGGTTCGCGATGTACGACCCGGCAGAGATCACCGTGCCCAAGGTGCCGAAAGAGGACATGGCCGACATCCCGCCGAATTTCCAGAACATGAAGCAGATTGCGCCCACGCCCGATGAGGTGAAGGAAACCGGCAAATGGCGCTCGCTCGTTCACGCGTACTACGCGAGCGTAAGTTTCGCGGACATGTGCGTCGGCGAGGTGCTCAAGGCCCTTGATTCCGGCCCCCACAAGGACAACACGATCATCGTCCTGTGGAGTGATCATGGCTTTCACCTTGGGGAGAAACAGCATCTCGCCAAACGCACGCTGTGGGAGGAATCGACGCGCGTCCCGTTCATTATTGCCGGCCCCAACGTCAAGCCCGGGGCCGATTGCCGCGAAGCCGTCAGCCTGCTCGATGTTTATCCGACACTGGTCGAACTCTGTGGTTTGCCGAAGAACGGGCATCTGGAAGGATTGAGCGTCGTCCCGCAGTTGAAGAATCCTGGAACGCCGAGGGAGCGACCCGCCATCACTTCAAGTTACTTCGGCAATCACGCCATCCGCACGCGTGACTGGCGCTACATCCGCTACGACGACGGCGCGGAGGAGTTGTACGACCATCGCACAGACCAATCAGAATACACCAACCTCGCCAAAGACCCCGCTCATCGCGACACCATCAACTCACTCGCCCGCTGGTTGCCGAAGGATGCCGCGCCCGAGGTGAAGCCCGTCAGCGAACGTGATGGGAAAGCGCGTCGCCAACGGAAGTGAGCGTGCATACGAGTTCGATTAGTTCCGTGGACCGGTGACAGTTTGGAGGATGAGATCAATCGGTGCCAGTCCGCCCGGAATCTTTACAAAGTTTCCGGGTTCAGCATCAAATACCAATAGGCAATCTTCGGGACGGAACCAGTGGTCGCCATGTCGATGGCGGTTGAAGGAGAAGCCGAGCGACGTCATGAATTCATCAATCTCGACGTGGCCTGGCCGGTTTCCCAGATAGAAAGGTTGTCTGGTCACAAGTCGAATTCGACCCACCTCCATTGCGAGGCCGATGAGTTGCCATGGGAAAGAAAACGCAACTTGTCCAAGACGAATACGCTCGAGATACTCGGATGGTGTGGCGAATCGACGACCACCCCACAATCTTCCATATGTTCCTGGAAGAGTTGCCTTGGTGACCGTGACACCGTCTGACCAGACTTCATGCTCGGAACCGGTAAAGTCCGGCAGACCTGACGGAACAGTTGTAATCAACCTGCCTTCGTCAAAGCAGTCGCGGAGGACTGTTTCTTCGCGGCGAAAACTCTCGTCGGTCCGTGAAATTTTTCCAATTGCTTGAGCCAGTCTTCGCGCGAGCAAAGCCCTTGGCGTTTCAGCGCCTGCGACAGAATCATTTCCATCCTCCTGCATGCTTCAGTGGGGTTGGTGGCACGGGTTACTTCCATATCAAATGTTTGGTTCGCTGCAACCTGACGCGGACCACCATCTCCTTGTCTGCGTCCGATGGCAACCCGTGAATTTGGAATCCGGACATTTTCTGGGCCGAGAGATACTGCCAGCCTTATCAGTGAAGCAGTGACTCGCCCAACCCGCCACCATTCCCAGTGCGTGAGCCATTGGCACGTTGCGGATGGCCGATTGTTCGAACGATACGAAGAAGGGGCCCGACGAGAACACGTCGAACGCGGTTTTCGCCAACACCAGCAGCACCAATGTCCACCAGATCCATGCCGGTTGCGCACGGACCCGCAGTTTCCACAGCACGAGCGCCATGACAAAGGCGGACGCCAGTCCCGACAGTCCGGCATACACCGCCAGCCCTGATTCTAAAACGAAAAGCCCCGGTCCGATCACCACGCATGAAAGTGCGAAACACAGCAGCCAACCTCGTCGAGAATTCTGTTCGAAGAAACCACCTGCGACCATCACGACGCCGATGTTCCAGAGCAGGTGAGTGGTCGAATGATGCGCCCAATGGCAGGTGAAGAGCCGCCAGAACTGCCCGGCGAAAATCTGTTCCCGATCGAACACGGCGGCATCGTTCATAGTCGGCGAGGCGAAGGTGAGCGCCGCCATGGCAACCACGCCGAAGGTCAGGAATGGAAGGCGTCTGTTCATTCCCGGAGGCCGCGTGCCGGTCGCCACGCCGCGCTGATCAAAAGGATGAGCAGCAGCCCGAACCAACCCGCGTGGCTTCCGCCGCCGGTATATCCGGGCGAACGCGTGATTCGGACTTCTTCGGGTTTCTCCTTTACCCGGATCTTGAATCGATTCAGTTCGAGCTCGAGATTCTGAATCATTTCCTCATTCGCCCTGGTCAGGCCTTCTCGGGCATTTTTGCGCATCTGCTCACTCCAGTTGACGTAGGTCGATCGCGCCTTGATCTGGCTGGTTCCCGGCGCGCGAAACAGCATCTTTCGGCTCGGGATGTGAAACACGGCCGTATCCATCATCGTGCTCGTGTCGTTCTTCTCGGAATTCACCACATAGGCACCGACGATCGTCCAGTAGGCCAGGGACAACAATCCCTCGTCGGTGTGTTGAATCTGGTCGTAGGCAACCAGGGCAATCACATCAACGCCCATCATGGATTGAATCTGATCCAGATTCGCGAAACCGCCGTCGGGTCTGAGATAGGCGGTAGGGATGATGGTAATCTTGCGGATGAACGGTTGATTCGCGAATCGTTCGGCAACCGACTTGAGCAGCACGGCCTTTTGTTCTTCGGATGTGGGATTCCACTTCCCGGATTCCGGAACGAACGCGATGCCCACGTCGAGGGGAAGAGTCAGGTGCGGGATGCCCGGAGATACGGTCATGTCCTTTGCCTTCGGGTACAGGAACGACACCGTGCTGCTCTGCCGCCGGGTTTCATGACCACCGCGCCAACTGACACAACCGGTCATCGCCAGGGCGAGGCCGAGCGCAACGGTATGTATGATTGGCAGGCGAATGGACTTTTCGTGACGGATCCGGGATGAGCCGAATCGCCGGTGTGAATCTCTGGACCGGTCGGAATTGGAGAATGGGTTTGATGGCATGCCGACATGATTGGGGAGGTTTCAGGCTTGCGTTAATCGAATTATCTGGCGGGAGCATCGAATGGTTCGATACGCGCAAATGTGCTCACTCGAAATCCAGGCAGCCTCCAATTCGCTTTACCCGCAGCGGTGAACCGGTTACCTGTTTCATCATGAAAATCATCCTTTCGTTGGTGGGCATTTTGATTCTGACAATGGCTCATGCCATCACGGTGGCCGCTCAAAAACCCAACGTCATCGTGATTTTCACCGACGACCAGGGCTGGGGCGATCTGGGTTGTTACGGCTCGCCGAACATTGAAACACCAAACATTGATCGCATGGCGCGCGAGGGGATTCGTTTCACGAGCTTTTATGCCGCGCCGTTCTGTGGACCGTCGCGGTCACAGTTGATGACCGGAAGTTATCACGCGCGCGTCAGTCATTCGCATAATGAGGGGCCGGGCGCGAAGACCGGATTGCATCCGGACGAGATTACGGTGGCCGAACTCGTGAAATCAGCCGGCTACGCAACGATGCACATCGGCAAATGGCATCTCGGGGATGCGCCG
>CALBIE010000699.1 GCA_937893495.1 uncultured Verrucomicrobiales bacterium
CTGATGTTGCCGAATATTTGAAACCGGCTCCTTGTGTGTAACCGGTCACGACTGGCCGCAATCCGTTGAACCCAATCGCCGTCAGGGAATGAAAAAAACGGTCACGGTCCTGCCGCTCGTAATGATACGGCGCGACAAAACCCGCCAGCAACGAGACAGCATAAAGGAACACCAGAATCCAAGCGCCCGCCATTGCCGCTTTCTGCCGCCTGAGCCGTTGCCAGAATATTTGACCTGGCGAGAGCGGCGTCTTCTCCAACAGGGGTTCGGGAGAAAGCTTCGATTCAGGCATCTACTTCGCCTCCTTCAATCGAATCCGCGGATCGCTCCAGGCCAGCAGGATGTCCGCAATGAAGTTTCCGATCACGAGCAGTCCCGTCGCCATCACGACCGTGGCCACGACCAGTTGAAAATCCTTCGCGAATAACGCCTCGAGGGTAAGGCGCCCCAACCCCGGCCAGGCCATGATGTTCTCCACGATAAATGCGCCGCTCAAGAGATGCGCCAGCGAGTAGCCAAACAGTGTCAGTAGCGGATTGATGGCATTTCGCAGCGCATGTTTCCACACAACCCAACCTTCACCCAACCCGCGAGAGCGGGCTGCCGTCACATATTCCGCGCGCAAGGTATCGAGCAGATTCGATCGCATTTGCCGCATGATGCCCGCCAGTTCCACCGACCCCAGCACCAGCACCGGCAAAACCAGATGATGCGCACGATCGACAAACTGCTCCCAGGGCGACATCAAATCGTACAACGAACTCTGCGAACCACCGACGGGAAACCAACCGGTCGAGGCGGCAAACATGAGTGCCAGAAGCGCGGTCAGGATTTCCGGAACGCTCAAGCCCACGAACGCCACCATCGAGCACGATCGATCTACGAGCGAGTCCTTCTTCATGGCGGCCAGAATCCCCAGCGGCACGGCGATGCACCAGGCAAAGACCATCGCAAAGAAACTCAGCAGAAACGTGTTCCAGAGCCTTGAGACGATCAGGTCGGTAGCCGGAATCTTATATTGAATCGAAAAACCCAGGTCACCCTGCACGGCATTCTTAAGCCAATACGCGTATTGCACATACCACGGCCGATCCAGGTGTAGCTTGGCCTTAATCTCCTGAATCTTATCCGGGGAAATCTGCGGATTCTGGGCGAGCGAATCGAGGTAACTCCCGGGCGTGAGGCTCATCAGAAGAAACGTCAGCAACGACACCCCAAGTAACAGGGGAATCATGTGCAAGACACGCCTGACGACAAATTCAAACATTCACGGTACGTGCGAGCTTTGCCAGCAGACAGACGATTTGCCAGAGAAAACGGTGACGCGAAAACTCTAGCGAATCTTTGGCGATTTTAAACCGAGGGAGATCAGGCGATGACCCGATTCCTTTTGCCGTTTCCTCGCATCGGAGAGGATCGCCTTGAGGTCATAATTAAATCGAGCGGCATTCTGCTCCCGCACTTTTCGTACTTCATCAACAATTTCGTCTTTCATTTGTTTTCTACATTCCCATCAATTCTTCCGGCGTGCAAATAACGGGGCACGAATATCCCAGATCGTGACACACCGTTTCAATGGTCACCGCCATCTCGGCGTTCGCGATATGCGCACAATTCCAAGTAAGCAAAAAATGCATTCCATGAACTGCGGCGATGGCGATGTGGGCCGCGTCAGTTGCCGCTTTTGACGGCAGCGCAAGTGAAGATATAAGCTTTTCGGCAACGGTCTCGACGCTTTCGTCGATATCCAGAATGGGAAAATCTCGAATTGCCCGTATCCGCTCATCCGCCGCCGCTGAATCACCGGCCGCCGCCTCATCAAGGACAAATTGAGACACAAAAACCTCAAAGTGATTCAACCGAGTCTCCCACCATTCTTTCGTGATCTGCTGGTGACTGGCCCGGACCAAATCTCTGCTCGGCCATGCCGTCAAATAGCTCGGCACAGTGGTTTCAAGGTAGAGTTTTGGTTTCACAGTCGATGATTTTGACTGCGGGCCGACGTTAATGCAAGGCTTGCGCCAGCGAATAGAATACGAACTATCATCTCGTCGATACAGGCCTGCATACAGTTTCCGGCAGTCGCCGAAAATTTGAAGAAATCGTCATCAAAGACTCGACATGCAATTTGCGTGGCTCGACTCATGGGCGAACAACTCGGGAAACATTGCCCTCACGCATGTCCTGTTCCGACACCTGAATCTTGGCTTCAAACTCCGAGGTAAACTCCAAATCGTCCTCCCGCATCTCAGCCGTGACATGCGGAGCTCTCGAATGGACGATTTGATTTGTTCAATTTTGCTCATGAGCGGAGATTAGCGCAGGACTTGTAGAATCCGCCAATGCTTTCAACTATCTATGACCGCATTCGTTGTTGTAATAACGGTTACAATGAATACCCGAAACAAGCGGGAGTTCGGTGGTCCGGAGCCCGCAGTCAGCCCGCCTGTTGGCCAGTCCGACTCCGGACTCAGTGAGCCGCCGGAATATTTTGTAATCGCGAAATCCATATATGAATTCGCAAAGGCATGGGACTTTGTCTGCCCATCGGAGTCTTGCTGGCCGCCTGGTGCGACTCTCCACCCATGCCTTTGCCGGACGACGTTCAGCGAAAACTGTAGCTGATGCCGGCCGCGACACCGAGTCCGCTGGAAAGATCGATTTCGGCGGATGATGGGTATAATCGTTGTTTTTCACTCATTAATTGGGGTGCGCGGACTGCCTCAAAATGGGTTCGTTTGGCAAAAATCGTTTTCATTCGCACCGCTCCGTCACGGCCACCGACAACGGCGCGGGAACCGCTTCACCCCGACGTATCCGCTGCACGCGTTCCAACTGCGCCATCGCCCGATACATTTGTCGTTCCAGTTTGGTTTCATAGCGCATGATCTTCTCGAGCACCGGCAGCGCGGGCAGCATTGACGTGTCCTGCCGGGTCTTTTCCCGCCACCTTTCCCGGTCGTAATACTCGATGTTCAGGCGATGATACCTCTCAATTTCTCGATCCAGATACACCACCACCTCGCGCCGGTTCCGTTCGCGCAATATCGGTTCGTCCAGTCCTTCCGGATTCTCCCGCAACCGCTGCCGCAGCTTCTCCAACTGGGTCGTCATTGCGTTGGGCTCGCCGTGCAGGGGAATCCGGGTGGCCGCCTCGGTCAATTCGCCGTCCCGCTCGACGGCCTCCCTCACCTCCAGCAGCCAGCGTTCCAACGTGCAGACCCCTTCCCACGAATCCTGCATCGCCAGAACTGCATTGCCCGAGGCCAGCCAACTCAACCAGTTGCGGTACGAATTCATTCCCGCATTGTGGTGCATTTCGTGGCGCTCGATATCCAGTGCGATTTCTCCCGACTCGGCCCTCATGGCCCGTCGCATCCGCCAACGCGCGGTCACGATCTGGTCCACCAGCATTTCCTCGACCGGGCCGGCGGGCTGCAACTCGTCCCGGAACCGTTGATGCAGAGCGGTGAATTCACGCTGACTCTCTTTCGCGTGCAATCCACGCACCACAACCTCCGTCGAGAGAATGCCATGCTTCACGGCGTTCATGCGCGACACGGCTCGGCCCGCGGCCGTTCGGGGACCGGTGGACTTGCGGGCGTTCCGCCGATTGGCGGCCAGTTGTTTTGGGGTCATCGTTTTTGGCATGAGATTACTTCATTGGTTAAACCACGGATAAACCCGGATGGGCACAGATTGGAAACTTCCCTGTAGGCCGGGTCCCCTGACCCGGCGGGCTCCCCTTCCCGAGCCGCCGATTTCCGAAATCGGCGCGTATTGCACCCTCTCCGCCTCGACCGGGGAGAGGGCTGGGTGAGGTGTCGAAACAGTTCGTTCATCCGTTCTCTCCCTCGCCCCCATTTGGGGAGAGGGTTGGGGTGAGGGGGCATCCCGCAGTGTGAATGAAGGCATCGTCCGAGCCGGACGCTGATACAGGCCGGCGGCCTGTGCTCCCCTTCCCGAGCCGCCGATTTCCAAATCGGCGCGCTTTGCACCCTCTCCGCCTCGACCGGGGGGAGGGTCGATTTCAAATCATTCGCCGCCCATCATCCAACCTCCCGGCCTCTGGCCACACTCGCGTTGCCCGCCGTCAATCGCCGCTCCATCGCTTCGTAATCCCCCAAGTGCGCACGCATCAGGCTTTTCCAGAGCTTGCCGTGGTTGGGGACGGAGAAGTGGAGCAGTTCGTGGACAATGACGTAATCCCAGACAGGCCGATCGTGGCTGAGGAGATCGGCATTGAAGTTCAGATGGCCGTTGGTGGAGCAGGAGGCCCATTTGTTGCGCATGGGCCGTACACCCAGCCAGATGTTCTTCACGTCCAGCTTCTCTGCCCAATGACGGACACGATGCTTGAATTCAGCTTTTTTCGAATCTGCGCGCATCTGCGAAATCTGCGGATCTAAATCCGATCCGCTTTTTCCAGCAAAGTGAACAGCTCATCCACCATCGCGGTCACCCGTTCCAGGTCGTCCGTCTCGGCGAAGATGGCGAAGGTGACTTTCTTGCGGAGTTCGCGGAGGGCGTTTTCGCTGCGCTTCCAATTGGAAAACTCGGCGAAGGCCTGGCGGATTTTCCGGCTGACGGACTCCGCGTTGCCGATTTTTGCGTCGAGCAGGCTCTGATAGACGAAATAGGTCAGGCCATCAAAGGACTTCTCGGCCTGCTCCTGCTTGCGGGCTTCATTCTTCGCCACCTCCTTCATCAACTCTTCCAGCGCCTTGGCGGTGCTGGTCTGGCGTTGCTCGAAACTCTCCTGCACGGCCTGCGCGCGTTCCGCCATGGCGATGAGATACGGATCCTCGCTGGCTTCCTCGGCGAGCTTTTCGATACTCTTGATCAGGTTGATGACCTTGGTGCCCTCGCCGCCCTTCCGCTTCTTG
>CALBIE010000700.1 GCA_937893495.1 uncultured Verrucomicrobiales bacterium
CCCTCCGTGTGCTAAAAAGTCTCACGACGAAACCACGGAAGGTCGCTCCATGACGCTGAAAGATATCGCAAAGCTGGGCAAATTGCTCGCTCAGTTTTTGATCCGGTTTGCAGATTGTTTTGCTCGACCCGCCGGTCGGGTGCTGCTGCATGTTTATGTGCGTGGTCTGCTGTCGGACGTCCAGCGGAAGAATGCGGAAGCCATCGCTCTGGACCAGAACGTGGCACCGAGGACGCTGCAACGTTTTCTCGAATCCATGGTTTGGGACGAGCAGTTACTCAGAGATCGCTGCCAGCGAATTGTCTCAACGGAACACGCTCACCCGGATGCCATCGGGACAATTGATGAAACCGGAACCGCTAAAAGCGGACGCGAAACTGCTGGCGTCAAACGGCAGTACAATGGCAATCGCGGCAAGATCGAGAACTGCATCAACAATGTGGCTCTGGGCTATTCTGCTCCAGGATTTAACTGCCTCCTGGATGCTTGTCTGTACCTCGTGCGGTCCAAAAAACTCAGCCGTGGTCATTGATCTTTGAAAATCTGGGTTCGGATGAAATTCATTGCCGAAATGTCGGCCCGCCGGGCTGAAATCGTGTCGGGAAATTCGTTCGAATGGCCGAGTTTCAGCCTGTTTTGCGTGGTCGGTACGTACCGACTTCAACTCATTCGTTCGAGGACGAATGAAGTGGAACGGTGGTGCCAGTTTTGTGCATCGGCACTTCAGGCAGCTCGTCGGTGGTAGTAGCGAAGCAGTCCGCCGAGACGTTCACGGCATTCGATGCTGCCGGTCGTGTTGCCGACGTCACCACCGGGATCGATCAACAGGTTTTCCAAGCCCTGATGATTTCGTTCCTCGTGGTAATGCGTTTCGAATTCGGCAAGCGCCTTACGCAATGGTGCTTCACCGAAGAATATCATTCGATCGACACACTCAGATTTCAGGCTCAACATAAAACGCTCGACATGTGCATTGCAATTGGGACTTCGCGGTGGCAACAGAACCGGATCAATCTCGGTGTTGGCCTTGAGGAAGTTGCGGAACGGTACAAACTTCGTGTCGCGGTCGATCAGGATGTGAGAATGATTTAACAGAAAGCCATCCTGCGCATCGGTGAGGTTGCGTCCCATCTGTCGTACCCACGCGCTGTCTGGATGCGCCGTGACACCGGCGATTTCAATCCGGCGAGTCTTCAGATTCATCACGACGAGAATGAACGTCGTGACAAGTCCGCGCAGAGTCCAAATTTCGGTCGTCGTAAAGTCAATAGCCGCGACCGAATCCCAATGTGCCTTCAAAAACGTCTCCCAAGTTGTCTGCCGCTTGCGTTCCGGCGCCGGTTCAATGCCATTCGCTTTCAGGATGTTTCCGACGGTCTGGTCGCTCACTTTATGCCCGACATTGGCCAAGGCACCTTGAATGCGGTCGTAGCCCCAGGTCGGATTCTCACGAGCAAACTTGAGGACAACCAAGCCAACGCCAGACTTGCAACGACGGTATTTGGCTGGCTCACCGTGAGCCCCACGCTGAGAAATGCTGCCGCACCGACCAGCCCGGAGATGGCCACCAGCAGTCGGGATCGGGCCAGGCTCGAGCCAGTCTGGCGACTTAGCCAATCAGCGAGAAATCCTCCGGAAAACATACCGGCGGCCGTCGCGATGAACAACACGGTGGTGTAGGTCCGGCCAGTCACCTTGTCCAGATGCATCACATTGTCGAAGTAGTGGTGACTCCAGTAAACGAACAGGTTCTGGTAGTAGCCGATGAAGGCGTAGGCGGCGGTCAGGAAGAGGACTTTTCGGTTGCGCAGCAGATCCCACCAAGAGCCGCTCTCCTCAGTTGCTGTGAACGTTCCTCCTGCAGCGTGCAACCTGCGTGTGGCGAAAATCCAAACGGCCGTCAATGCGCCAGTGACGCCCCCCAAGAATACAAAAGTGCCGGGCCAGTTGAACTGGTCCATCAGATACCCAAAGGCGAATGGGGCCGAAGCACTGCCTAGCAAAGCCGTCCCGATAATCAGTCCGTTGGCCTCCGCCCGGCGACTCGCAGGCACCTCCATCGACACCATTTGGCCGGACGCAGGATAGATCGGCGCGGTTAATATGCCCATCAACGCCCGCGTGACCAAGAGTCCGACAAACAGTCCGGTCGCCGGGATGAGAATGTAGCCGATCGCACCCGTCACGGCCGCAAATACCGCCGTGCCGAGCCCCATGATCGCGAGTGCCATCCTGGGCCCCCGACGATCGGTTAACCATCCGCCTGGCAACATGAAAACCGTATAGGCAACCAGCAACGCGGAGTAGATGGCGCCCATTTGGGTTTCACTCAGGACACCTTCGGGAATGATCTTGCCAGCACCCGCTTCCGCCATGCTGGTCCGATTAAAATAATTGACGAAGCTGAAGGCCATGAGCAAGCCGACGATGCCCCACGGCATGTTCCTAACAGACGCTGCTGCCGGGCTGCTCTGTTTCGTGTCAGTTTCGTTCTTCATGAGACTCCTTTTCTGTCGTAGGGACGGATCAAATTAATCTCATCGCGGTTGAGTTCGAGGCCAAAGCCGGGGGTCGCGGGAAGCTCGATGTATCCCCGCTCGGGCAGCGGTTCGCTTTGGAACATCTTGCCAAAGTTCGCTTCAATCTGATCCGCTCTATCGCTCATCATCATGAACTCGGCCAAGCGGATATGATCGAAGGCCATCGCCATGTAGTAACCGTAAACCCCGCAGCCGTGCGGGACCAGGGCCACCGATTGGGCAGCGGCGAGAGCGACGATTTTTGAAAACTCGGTGGGCCCACCCATCCACATGACGTCCGGCTGAAGCAACTGAACCCCTGCGTCGATCAACTGCTGGTAGCCGAATTGTGTGTACTCGTGCTCGCCAGTGGCAAAGGTCGCACAGCCGCCCATGCTTTCGAACCTTCGTCCCAGCTTCGCATGACCCGCGTAATCATCTGGCATCAGGGGCTCTTCGATCCAGGTCAGGTCAAAGGGCTTCAGCCGGTGAGCAAGGTCGGCGGTGTAGTCAACATCGAGAGCCATGTAGCAGTCGAGCATCAATGGGAAATCCGGCCCGACTTTCGTCCGCCATTTTTCAATGAACGCGACGTTGGATTTCATTCCTGCGTGGCCCGCAGATGGGCCGTAGGGAAGCGGAATCTTGGCTCCATGAAACCCAAGGTCCCTGGCGATGTCAGGACGCGATGTCGTGGCATAAACCGGAATTCGCTCCTTGGTTCGCCCACCCATCAGGTTATACACCGGCTCACTGACGGTTTTTCCGTAAAGATCCCACAATGCGAGATCGATGGCGCTGATGGCATGCAGGGCCAGTCCCTTGCGTCCATAGTGGATCGAGGCCCGGAACATTTGGTCCCAGATATGGGTTCGGTCACTGGCCGTCTGCCCCTCGACGAAGAGAGCCAAGTGTTTCTCGATGATGAAGGCCGCGGCCTCTCCTCCAGTGCTGAGACCGATGCCGACGAGACCGTTTTCATCCTCAATTTCCACGATGACCGAAGGAACATTGGCCACTCCCCAGGATTTCCGTGAACCCGAATACCTGGGAAACCGCGTCATGGGGTTGGCAATGGGAGGATGTGTTTTCTCATGATCCCAACTTCCGTCCGAGGCGGTTTGTCCCAGGATCCAATGAGTATCCGGAGTGTCATGCACGTCGCTGGCACCGTAGCCATCCGCCCTTGAGACCAAGGCGCGGATCTCCTTTATCTTAGGCCCGCTACGGTTGGGTTTGAGATCACTGAAGGGCGTTGGTTCGAGAAGCATTTGGATGGTCTTTGTTTTTTAGGAGGATT
>CALBIE010000701.1 GCA_937893495.1 uncultured Verrucomicrobiales bacterium
CGGGATCCGATACGGCGGCCGTCAGCGTCAGCGGTTGTCCGAAGTCGACGTTTGTGGCACTGGATGCGAGGGAAATCGTGGGAACCTGATTGGCAGCCGCCCCGGTAATAATCGTGAGTTGCCACCCACCTGTGAGACTGCCGGAATCACCAGCGGCATCATCCACCACGTAGAGGCTCCACGGTCCATTGGGCACGGCGCCGTTGAATACCGACAAAGTCTGCCCATACGGTCCGGAGGGAGCGGGTGAGGGAAACGTATCACCGCTTTCATAGTCGGTCGGCCGGTAGTCGCCCGATGGGTTGAGGGAACCGTCGGCCATGAAATCTGCCGCGTTGTCGCTCAGCGTGAACGTCGCGTTAACGAGGTCGCTGCTGCCGCCGGCATCGGACATCAGCACGACCGATTGCCCGGCAGGTCCCACGAGCAGGACGTCGATGTCGTCCGGCCAGGTGTGGCTGAGACTGCTCAACGTCACGCTCACGAAATTGACCACGCCGGTCAAACCGGAAACCGATATTGCGGAGGGATACAGGCTGGGAAGAACGTTGTTGGTGATGGTGATGGCAGCGGAGTTTGCGAATGTATTGGGGCCGTTTCCCGATGGGGTAATCACAATGCTCACCGGAGACGATGTGGTCGTAAAACCCAGGTCATCCGTGGCTTTTGCCGTCAGGCTGTCGGTGCCGACGGGCAGATTGGTGATGCTCAGGGTGAACGGCGAACTGGCGTCCTCACCCAGCTTGGTCGTTCCATTGAAGAACTCGACTTTGGATACACTGCCGCCTGGTTTCAAGGCGGCAGCCGTCAGTGTCAGCGATTGCCCGAAGATGAGGCTCGTCGAACTGGAGGAGAGGAATACCGTGGGACCCTGGTTGGTGGTTGATCTGGTTTCAATCGTGAGTTGCCATCCACCCGCGATGGTGCCCGAGGATGGGCTTTCGTCGTCTTGCACGTAAAGGCTCCATGTCCCATTTGGAGCGGCGCCTTCGAATGCCTCCGACAGGGATGGAAAAGGATCATCGGCGGGGGCGGGTGAAGAAAAAGACTCAAACGGCGCATAGTCAGTGGGCAAGTAGGAGCCTGATGGATTCGCCTGAAATTGATACATTTGCGCCCCAAAGTCCCTGAAGGTATACGACACGTTGGCAAGGGCGGCCGTATCGCCCACGTCCGACATCAACAGCACCGATTGTCCGCCCGGACCAACGAGCAGAATGTCGATGTCGGTCGAGTTGG
Organism: uncultured Verrucomicrobiales bacterium; assembly: GCA_937893495.1. Lineage (GTDB taxonomy): Bacteria > Verrucomicrobiota > Verrucomicrobiia > Limisphaerales > JAYPXF01 > CALBIE01. The sequence goes on from CALBIE010000701.1 coordinate 1,240, forward strand.
GGTGACTGATACCGTTCAAAGTCACGCTGACGGAGTCGATCTCGCCTCCAAGGCCGCTCACCAAGATCGTGGAAGGGAAAGGCCTCGCCTCGGTGTTGTCGTTGATGGTGATGATGGACGAATTGGTGCCTCCCCCCGTCGTTTCAATCGCAACACTGATCGGCGCCGACGCGGTGGTTGAACCGAAATCATCCGTGGCTTTGGCGGTCAGACTGTTCGGGCCAAGCTGTAGAGCGGACGTGGTGAGATTGAAGGGCGGCGTGGTGTCCTCTCCCAGCTTTGTCGCGCCATTATAGAACTCGACCTTGGTGACCGTGCCATCAGGGTCAGAGGCCGAGGCCGTCAGTGTCACCGATTGCCCGTAGAGGATGTTCGTCGCACTGGAGAAAAGGGACACGCTGGGCACCTGATTGGTGGGCCCGGAATTGATGGTGATTTGCCATCCACCCGCGAGACTGCCGGAATCTTGCCCTTCATCATCGACCACGTAGAGGCCCCACACTCCATTGGGTTCCCCGTTCTTGAACACCGACATGACCTGCCCGTGCGGCCCGGCAGGGGCCGGGAATGCGAAGGGGTCTCCAGCCTCATAATCTGTCGGCCGATAGTTGCCCGGTGCGTTCTGGGCGTTGTCCGCCAAGAGTCCCGGCGCCGTCTCACTGAACGTAAAGTTGGCATTGACCAGATCGGCTCCGCCGCCTGCGTCGGACATCAGTATTGCTGATTGGCCGGCTGGCGCCACGAGCAGCACGTCAATGTCGTCCGGCCAAGTATGGCTCAGATTGTTCAACGTCACGCTCACAGAGTGGATGATACCGGTGAGTCCGGTCACCAGTATTGTGGAGGGATACAAATCCGGAATTGCGTTGTCGGTGATGGTGATTGCGCCCGCGTTCGTTTCGGAAAACGATGTGGCAGTGCCTGCCAGGGAAGAGTTTACAACATTCAACGAAGTGGATGAGGCCGACAATCCCTGGTTGTCCGTGGCTTTTGCCGTCAAACTGTTGGTGCCAACCGGGAGCGTGGCGGTCGCCAGAGTGAATGGCGGGCTGAAATCTTCACCCAACTTTGTCGTGCCATTAAAAAACTCGACCTTGAACACAGAGCCATCCGCGTCCGATACGGTCGCCGTGAAGGTGACCAATTGGCCGAGGCTCGGGTTGGTTGAGCTGGCTGCGAGGGAGATCGCCGGTGCTTGATTGGCAGTCGGGCCGGTGACGAGGTTTAATTGCCAGCCACCGCCGATGCTGCCGGGGGAGTAATAGTTGGTGGAATCATCCACCACAAAGAGGCTCCATGTGCCGTTTGGTGCGGTGTTGTTAAACACCACCAGATTCGTCCCATATGGCCCGTTGGGTGCCGGTGCGGGAAACGAGTCGGCGGGTGAGGTTATGACGTCTGTGGGAGGATAGGCGCCGCTGGTGATGTCATCCGCCGGAATACGATTGGTGGCCGTGTCGATGAAATGCAACGTTGCCCTGCCGTATTCAAAGGACGAGCTTCCGAGCCCGTCGGACACCAGCGTGCGGCCGCCGATACTGCCGAACTCCCCACCCGCATCGGATAGGAGCACGACTGTCTGGCCATCTGGTCCGCGGAGCAAAATGTCCACATCCTCCGCATCGGTATGTTGGACATCAAACATTGTCACCGTCACAAACTTGACCGTGCCGGCCATGCCGGTGACGGTGATTGTGGACGGATAAGGGCTGCCATAGGCAACGTCGTCGATCGTAATCACATTCGTGTTGGCGAATGCTCCGGTCGTGCCGTCATCGCTCACGTTCTTGACGACCACTTCGGCAATTCCAGACGTCTTCTTCACGCCGATGTTGTCCGAAACTTTTGCCGTCAAGCTGTTCGTGCCGGGCGGGAGATTTGTGGTCGTCAGAACATACGGTGAACTGAAGACTTCGCCAAACTTGAGCGTGCCATTGTAGAACTCCACCTTGGCCACCGTGCCGTCGGGATCCGCAGCCGTGGCCGTCAGGGTCAGAGTTTGCCCATAAAGAAAATTCGTCGCACTGACGGAAAAGGACACGGTAGGCGCCTGATTCGTGCCAAGGTAGCTGACCGCGCCGAGTGCATTGGCCAATCCGGCGCCAAAGGTGTTGTCAAACCCAGTCGGCCCGTGATCCGTCGCGGCCAATTTGAGGGCGTTGAGGAAGGCGGCGGGTTCCGAGTCCGGATGAGCCTGCCGTAGCAGCGCGGCGATGCCTGCTACGTGTGGTGCCGCCGCGGATGTGCCCCCAAACGGCGATGGAAATCCACCCGCGCCGGTAATCGCAACCCGATCGACCGCCGTAATGGTGGGCGTCTGCCGAACCTGCACTTTCGGAAAGAAAATCGTCGTCGGTCCACGAGAACTGTAATCGGCGATGACGCCGATATTATCCTGGTTCTCGGCCGCCACGGAGATGACCCCTTCGACAGCCGGATGTCCAAAAATGCCGTCGGTTGGGATTGCGTTGGTGTCAATGAGTTCAACGCCCGGGCCGTAACCGAAAATTTCGATTATATTGGCACTGCCGGAATCGAGAATCACCGCGACGCCTACTTCAACGGTGCTCGGTCCTGAATTTGTCCACAGCGCAATTTCAACAGGATTGTTGTAACCGACCGACAAGAAGTACGATTCCGCCAACATCTGGTTATCGGATGGGTTCAGGATGTAGAGATCGTAGTCGTTCTTCAAAAATCTGTCCCTGTTGTCGATGTTGTTTCCAGGATTCCCGAACTTCTCGTTCCATTGCAGGGCGACCGTGATGATCTGTCCGGCGGGCACCGTAAAACTCAGCAACTGATCGAGGCCGCCTCCCATCTTGAAATTATGGGCAAACTTGCCGGCAATCTTTATTCCCCGGCCGGGATCAACGAAAGTTCCCTGATAATGCTCGTCGCCCGAATTGCCGGCGGCTGAAACAAAGGTCACGCCCGTGTTCGTGATGACTTCGCGCACCTTCTGGGCGACCACCCCGTCCTCGAAGTAGGGCTCGGTTGGGAACCCGACATCGTCGCAGATGACCCGGCAGTTCTGGGTGTAGGCCAGCCAGTTGATCGATTGCCGCATGGCAAGATCCGTCAACCCGCTGGAAAAGAACAGACTGGCGCCTGGCGCAATGTCGTGAACGATCTCGGCCATGGCCGTCCCCTCGTCTCCCGAACCAACGCTGTTGGTGTTGACAGTGATGCCTCCCGCCGGCAGGTCACCGGATGCGATGGCCGTTGCACGCGTATCGACACCATCGGAAATGATTCCCACGCGCACTCCCGTACCGTCATACGGTCCTGGTGCGCCAAGAGCGCGAACATCGTCTGCATTCAATATCGAGTCTCCCTGGGTGGTAACGCTGCCGATGCGTGTTCGTGCGTATGCCGGCAGACGAATCCACTTCACAAACGGCAACCTGGTCACGTCGTCAAAGCGATCTCACGGGATGTATCCCTGAAGTGTCTGAATCTGTTCGTCAACGATTTCGATTCGCAATCCGGCATCAGCCAGAGCCAGTTTCTCGGCCGCTGTCCAATCGGATACGTGGGCACAAACGTGAAAGTCACCGGCCGAATTGACTTGCGCCATTCCCGGCTGTGAAAAAACAGACAAATCCCTGGTGCCGCGTTGCCGTGCAGATTCTACCTTTTGCCAAAGTAACGCCAGGCGCCCATCCAGTTTCTTAAATCCGCCGAACGGCGGCAGAAGGCTTCCCTTGGCCCGCTTAAAACTTTCCGCCTGTTCGGGCGTGAAGTTTACCACAGTGATCGGGGCAGCGGGTCGGGGGACGGGGGATTGGGTCTGGGGTCCGGAGTCTGGGGTTTGGGATTTTGGGGATTGAGTTGAACCTTTGCTCTCCGAGTTGCGATCGGTGGGCGGCGGTTTCGAATCTGGCGTCTGGTTCCTGACCTCTGACCTCTGACCGCTGATGTCTGTTCTCGCTGGCGGGTCAGCCGTTTTGATGGCGCGAATCAGAAGGAGGCCCAAACCGGACAACGCGATGAACGTGACAAGAAAGTAAACCCTTGATTTCATTGGAGAAGGTTGGTTGATCGGTCACCAGAGCAGGATCGGACGGTTTTGTCCTGACTATGTCACAAACCTTGGGATTAAAACCGGACTCGATCCCCGATTTGGATTGTCGGGGCATACCGTTTTGAGCTGCAAAAGTCAATTCCAACTTGCTTCGTCATCGGGCATCGAAACGGGGTCATCTACCGCTTCGGTTGTCTTCGAGGATGTTTCAATTGTGTTTTTCCGTGTAACTGCCAATAATTGCCTCCTAAACACCCAATACCACGCCGAGGGAGCATGGTGCATTTCATTCATCCAAACGCTCGAGAATGTTCGGTGGATCACCGTTTGACCCGGGTGTTTCTGTCTCCTCACAACCGACCTTGATCGACCGATGAACCGCCCCATCATTCAGTCCTGTTTCGCAACTGCGATTGCAGTTTTGATGGCCTGCCCCAAATCACAGGCTGCGACGCAGGTTCCATCCGTGGAAGTCGTCGAGGTCCGGGGTGTCGTTCAATACCAGAAGCTTGGTGCCGCCGCGTGGTCGAACGCACGCCGGGGACTTCAGTTGACTCCCGGTGATGGACTTCACACCCGACAGAATGGCGCCGCTGCCATCCGGCAGGCGGACAAGTGCATCATTCGTATGCCGAAGAATTCTTTCTATCGGGTCACGGAACCGCCCGAAGGTAAGAATATTCCCGGATACGAAATCAGTCTCGGATCTGCGTATATGAACAGCCGACAGGGAGTCGGTGAAGTTCGTTTTCGCACGCGCCTGGTATCGGGCGCCATTCGCGGTACGGAGGCGCACATCGCCGTGGCAGCGGATGGAACGACGGAGGTGACCCTCATCGACGGCGAGGTGGAACTCACCAACCCCTTCGGGCAACTCACGCTCGTCAGTGGCGAACAAGGCAGCGTCTTGCCGGGACAACCACCGGTCAAAACTGCCGTGTTGAATCTCGTGAATGTCATTCAATGGGCGCTCTATTACCCGGCGGTTCTGGATCCGAATGAACTGGGATTGACCCCGGCCGAAGCCGTCGCGCTACAGGAATCTTTGACTGCTTATCGGGCCGGTGCGTTGCCGGTGGCGGCGCGGTCGTATCCGATCAATCGTGTACCGCAATCACCGAATGAAATCATCTACCGCGCGGCGTTGCATCTCGCGATGGGCGAAGTTCCCGAGGCAGAGGTATTGTTGGGGCAACTCCCGGCTCAGACGGCGAACTCTGCGGCGCTGCGCCTGATTGTCGCGACCGTGAAAAATGATCCCGCAGCAACCGAACTGGCGGCACAATCGGGTTTTGGCGACTCAGCGTCATGGCAGCTCGCGCGCTCGTACTATTTGCAGTCGCGATTGCAACTGGCCGATGCGTTGGACTCCGCGAAGGCGGCAACGCAGTCGTCAGCGGAGTTCGGGTATGCCTGGGCGCGGGTGGCCG
>CALBIE010000702.1 GCA_937893495.1 uncultured Verrucomicrobiales bacterium
GGCGCGTCCAAGCCGAAACGATGCAGATGGAGCGCGGAATTCATTCCGCAGAAACGTTGATTTGCCAATCGGCATCCGTAGATTTCAATGGGTGGATCTGAAACACGAGATGGTGTTGGGTCTCGACGACATGGGAAAACGCGTGAACGCTGGTGGAAGGTGGGCGCTTCTGCGGAATAGATTCCGCGCCCCTGCGGCTCCAACTGCATGGTTCCGGCCAAGGCCCCGGGTACCAGCCCGAAGGATGAACGAAGGACTCACCCAGAGACTCTGCGTTCCTTCGCGTCCTCTGCGTTGAAGAAAATCGGAATTGAACGCAGAGGGCGGTCCGAGCCGGACTGGCCAGAGGACACAGAGAGCCGCAGAGCCGGACTTGGTTGCCCACGAATCACACGAAGTCCGAAACCGGACCTGCTTTTACGAATCCGTTCCTTTGTGTTCTTCGTGCCTTGGTGGTTGATTATTCTAAGACCTTGGCGGATTTCGCGGGAGGAGCAGGCTTCTGCGTGCTCCATTCGTATAGCTTCACGCGAATCGTGACTGATTCAGTCGGCCCTCCACTGACCTCGGGGCCTTGACGAGTGACGATCTGGGCGTCGCGTACTCCAAGTTCATAGCCGTTCCCGTCCAACGTCGTGAAAACAAACGCGCCGGTCTCGTCGGTCTTTTTGTCAGCGTCGAAGTGCCCATGGGCGCTGCGTTCCTCGTTGTAAGGCCGGGGCAGGGCATAGACTTCAATCCCGGGAATCGGCCAGCCGGTGGCATCGTCCAGGACCCGTCCACGAACGGTTTTGCCCGCTTTCAACCGGAAGATGATCTCCTGTTTGCCCGGTGAATACTCGGTCATGGCGGGTTGATATCCAGGATTTTTCTGCACGTAGATTCGATAAGTGCCGGCGACGGCGGGATTGATGTCCTCGACGGTGAAACGGCCATTTCGATCCGCGAACTTGTCGCCCGTACTGTAGCTACTCCCGGAACTGGGACTGAACGAATGGCTGTAGCGGATTCCGGCGGCGGGCGAACCGTCCAGTTTAAGAATCCGACCCTTCACATCAATGGTTGGACCGTAAATCATCGCCACATTGGCCAGGGGCGTTTTGGCCGTGAGTTTGATGGCTTCGCTGACGGCGTAGGTGTTTCCACGATGAGCGACAATCATGTAGGTGCCGCCGAGCGGGAGTGGTGTGGCGGCAAACTTCTCGATAAAATCCCCCTCGCCACTGGCCCCGTTCTTGACCGTGACGCCGAGTGAGCGATTTTTGCGATAAGGCGATCGTTCGACTTCCGTGACCGAAATCATCGTTGAGCGGGCGGGCGATCCGTCCGCCTCCGTAATGGTGCCATAAATGGCCCCGGCGGGATGCGCTTCGATATCCACAAAGAAAGGCTGTTCCCCGGGCGGGACAGCCTTGCCCCATTCCTCGCCAATCCAATAGCCGGCAAGTCCATCGGATTTGTAGCCGACCTTGGCCGGCAATTGGATCGTCATCTCGGCCACGCCATTGGTGATTTCGAGCATGCGATTCTCCGTGTTGTAATGCCGTTTATATTCCTGCTTCAGGTAAACCGCGTTCAGCTTCCCGGTTGGCACGGGATGACCCGCCGGTGTCTTGAAGCGATAAACAACCTTTCGCGTAACCTTCGGGTCGTTGGCGTCGGCGTCGGGTGAATCGTTCCTGGCGGCGAGTTTCAGAACGAGGTTGGTGAGGGAATGCGACAGTTCCTGATCGAAGCGCGTGTCGGCGGCGCCCAGTTCGATGCTACCGGCCCAAAGATTAGTGATGCGGAAATACCCCTTGCCGTCGCGAACTTCAACGGGTGCGTTTTTCCAGCTCGAATGCGATCCGCCTTCGAGTTGGTAAGGGTTTGAATAGGACATGTAGAGTCCGCTCCGGCGCTTTCGCAATTGATCGAGGTCGCCGGTGATTTCCCCCGCAACCACGATTTCCGGTCCGAGCTTGATTGTCCGTTCCGCTTGACCAGGCATGACCCGTTCGACGAACTTTCGCTCATACCCGGCTGCGTTAATGAGCAACCAATACGCCGAGTCATCCCGCAGTTGATTCACCTCAACGATGCCGTCCGCGTCCGATTGGCCCAACTGATTGCCATAACCGGGATTGGTCCCGAAAGCTTTCGGTCCCCGGCCACTGATTAGTTCCACGTTCGCATTTACGATGGGTTTTCCGGTGATGCTTGAAAGTATCCGGATGCGCGTCGATACCCCTTTTTTCAACGACCATTGGACGGTTTGCTCTGGTAAAAAGGTCTCGACGCGATAGTCGTGCTGGTATCCTTCCACCCACAGTTCCAGCTTGGCCGGCAGGGGAGCGCAGTTGGCGAGTTCAATCCTGCCGCGTTCATCGGAAACCAGTTCGGGGAGCGCGACACCATCCGGGAAATCGTAACGGCCCTTGAACCGCGCACCGGCAATGGGCCTGCCTGTCGCGTCCATTACCTGAATCGATGATTCAAAACCGGGACTTAATACGATTTCGACATCTTCGATGACTGCACCGGGTTTCCCGTCAAGGGGTCCGACGAACGTAGGTGCGTAGTCCTCTGAACGGGTGGTCAGGTAGATGTTCCCCGGCCGGACTTTGGTGGAAAACGTGTTGTCCTTGTTGACACTGAACGTGTAACCGGCGCTGTAATTGGGTTGCTGCGACGAGGCGTGAAACTGAAACCTACGCTGATCGAACGGACTGCCGTCATCCATTCGGACGATGCCTGATACGGTGACCTTTGAGTCGGGCGCGCTCAGTTGTTCCTTGGTGAATTCTGCGTAGGGTTTTTTGACCGAATGCGTCTTTTGGATTTGCTCAATCTTCTCGATGCGCTCTTTCGGTGTCAGCAGTTTGGCGGTGGCCGTCACGGCGAGTTGGGTTCCCTGTTGAAGGGCGAACAATGTCAGTCCACCAATCAGAAGGAACGTGAACATGCCCAGCCACGGCAGTCGTAGATGAGGTTGATAGCCGGGAATCAAGATGCGCTTTACGCGATCGAGCAAAGAACCTGGCGACCGCTCTTGTCCGAAAGCCATCGCTGGCATGGGCAACCCGACGGAGAGGCCGTGCTTCGAGGCGAAGTCGGACAATGCCTGGGCATATTGAATGTCGTCACCGCTGATCTGAACCGCCAACTTGTCGCAACAGGCTTCGCGTTCAATGCGAATCTGCCGGCTGATCCACCAGACAGCCGGATTAAAGAACAGCACCGTCTCGATCAGCATCTGGGCGAGGTTGATGACGTAATCGTGGCGACGAATATGTGCCAGTTCATGCGCGAGGATGGCGCGAATCGTTTCCGGAGGCGTTCCCGTCGCCAGCGAAGCGGGAAGGAGAATGATTGGCCACAAGGCCCCAACGGCTGCCGGCGAAGTCAGTTTTTCCGTGATCAGCAATCGAACCCGGCGGCTGATACCGAGTGCGCGCCGAAGTTCTTCCGTCATGCGGATCAGCTCCGGATTATCGAGGGAACGACACTGTTGCTCCAGATGTCCCGTGTCTTTGAGCTGATTGACGAGGCGGATGAGCATGAGTCCAACACCTGTCAACCAGGCTAAAAGGATGAGCGGGCGATAGTCCCAGCTTTGCTGCGTGTCCGGAGTCGATCCGGGTTCTGGAATGGATGCGATTGAATGGGATTCACCCGACACAGTGGCCGACGCCGCAGATGCGCTCGTTTCGGATTGTGCCGGGACGAATATCACCGTCCTGGCCGGTGCGGCTTCTCGTTCCGTTGCGAAATAGTCAAGGGTCGCCCATGTCGCCAGACTGCCAAGCAACAGGCAGAGCATGGCAGTCAGTGACGCGGCGTATCGCGCCCTTGGCCGGTTTGTTGGCAGCAGTTTCAGGCAGAAAAACAAAACGAATGAGATCAAAACACCCTGCCATAGCGTATGCAGCAACGCCGTCGCGAGCGTCTGCCAGGTTGCATCAGAAAAGAAATTCCACACCGTGTTCATTTGGACCTCCCTTTGGTTTTCCCGTTCTTGCGTTCCTCGATCAGGCGCCGAATCTCAGCGAGTTCATCATCGGAGACATTCGTTTGTTGGAGCAGATGCTGCATGACTGTCGAGACACTGCCACCAAAGACGTTTTGCAGCAGCCCCTTCAACACCGGGCCGAGCGTCTTCTGCTTGGAATCCGTCGGTCGATAAACATGCGCGGTACCCTGCTGGTTGCGAGCGAGCAGGCCTTTTTTCACCATGTTCTGCATGACGGTGAGGACGGTCGTGTAGGCCCGCTGCTTGCCGTCGGGCAAGGCATCGAGCACATCACGCACCGTCGAGGCGCCTCGTTCCCAGAGCACGGACAGCACCTGGAGTTCGAGATTTGAAGGGGATGATTTAATTGGCGGCATAACTACTATGGGACTAATACTATAAAGATAGTAGGTGTCAAATGGAAAATTTGTGATGATCGGCCCATTGCCCACGAAACACACGAACTGACACGAATTGAAGACGGGTTCGTTGCCCGGTAGGCCGGGTGCCCCCACCCGGCGTTCTGCGTGTTTCCCGAACGATTGTCTTCGCGAAGCGAGAACTCCCCATTTGCTTTCTCGCAATTCCTCGAATCTAATGAACGGCGAAGTCCCGACTTAATGAGTGCGTTGAAGAATTTCTCAGATCGAGCTCAGCGAGTCATTGCCAAAAGCCGCCGGGAGGCTGACCTGTTCGGAAACAGCTTCGTGGGAACTGAACACCTCTTGTTGGCATTGCTCAGAATCGAACATTGTATGGCGGCGGTGATTCTTGAGCGAATGGGACTGGATCTTGAATCGGTTCTCGGAGCTGTCGAAAAAGGTGCTGCTTCCGGACCTGGGGAAAAAGCTTTGGGCCACATTCCCTATACACCGCGAGTTAAGAAAGTTCTGTCCCTTGCCGCCAAAGCATCCGACGTCTTCAATCATCCCTATGTCGGAACCGAACATCTTCTCCTTGGATTGGTTCGCGAGGGCGAAAGTTTTGCGGCAAAGGTGCTGTTTGACTTTGGGGTGGATTTGGAGAAGGTCCGTTCGGAGATTTTTATTGAAGCGGAGTCCACACGCAATTGTTCGCCATCAAATGTTCCCAACGACGAATCCGTTGCTGTTGACCCGCCGCCAGTTGCTGCACGTTCGGTGTCAACCCACGGAATCGGTCAGCGAATGAATCGCTACGTGCCGTTAACGGCCGAGGAAAAAGCCGTTCTTCATCAAATGACATCGATGAAAAAATGGGACGCCCTGTCGAGCGATGTCAGCATCCTTGTGCCAACGATGCTGATAGCCGGCTATGGCATCTGGCAGAACGACGCGGTCATCGCCTGGATTGGGATCGGGATGTACATCGTCTTGCGGCTCAGAACCACGATTGGTCAGGAACGATTACTTGCTCCACTTCAGTCCGGGATTCGTAAACTCATGAACCGGTTCAGAGACTGAGGCTGATTGAATCTTCGGTCACGTGCTTTGCCGTCCCATGCTGGAACGCCGGGTGAGGGCAATCGGGCTGCCGCGAAAACGTCTTCAATTCGTGTCTGTTCGTGTGATTCGTGGGCAATCTGTTCCGGTCTTTTCAATGCATCGACTGTAGGTAATCGAGTAATGAAGCGAGTTTGAAGCGAGTGAGACCGTTGACGAGGCCGTCGGGTATCATGCGGGTCTTACGGGTGCAGACAGTTGTTCCCCTTGCCAACGGTATCCACGGGAATATCGTTCAATCATGACCGTCGAAAAGATGGAACAGGAACTCAACGTGATGTCTCGTGCCGAGCGCAATGAATGCAGGAGCTTTTGGATGCGGTGCGCGATGTGCCCTTGAAATTTCTCAACAAAGCTTTTCGTCGTCCGTTTCTCGTTGTCTATCAGGAGATTGGAATCCTCGACCGTAAAGTGCTCAGTACAGTCCGCCTTTTGTCGTATGGACCGGCAACG
>CALBIE010000703.1 GCA_937893495.1 uncultured Verrucomicrobiales bacterium
ACCACTTTGCCATCGTTGAGGGACTCGAACTTCAGGCCGTCCCGGCTCCAGGCGAGATAGACGCCGTCCTCTCCATTGCCCTGGAAGTAGGGCAGGACGAAGACTTCTTCGGCCGATGCAGGTTGTTGCTGTTTGTCGCCGCGCTGCTCTGCTCCGGTCACATGGGATTCTGCCAGCGGAGCGAGCAGCAGGGCGGTGAGGAGTGTGAGGGTGTGTTTCATGGTGTGGAAATACCCTTATCGCAATGAGACGGCGATGGAGCAAACGGGGGCGGGAGCATCGAATTGAAAGGTTTCCATGGTGTGCCAAGGTCGCATGGCTGCTCCTGTCTGGTTCATTTCATGGGTGGCTGGAAGATGTAGAAGCCTTCGACAGCGACTTCGCCGCCGAGGGTTTCGAGTTCGAGTGTATGGACACTGTTGGAAAGGTTCTGCACGAGAGGATGATGCAGGGAGCCGGGTGCGCGGTTCTCCGGCGGCGCGAAGGTCACCTCGCCGACGGCAGAACGGTAGACTTCAAACGTGTATTTGTCCCCGGCGCGGTTGCCGTAGCGATACGCGTCTTCTTTTCCGTCGCGGTTGTAGCGCCATAACAGCGGATCAATGACGATCTGGCCCGATTGGCTCGTGAAGGGTTTTGTGGAGTTGCCTTCGCCGTCGGGGCCTGTATTGGTTCCCTCCAGCCGGTAGTCGCCCGTCTCGCTGGTCAGCGTGATGGTCCAGGTCTGCGGGACGATGTTCTTGCCCAGCGTCACGGCATGGGGACCGACGTCGCCCGGACCGGGGCCGGGGATATTCCACGGAAACTTGATCGGCTGATTCTTGATCGGCGTCGTGAAAAAGACCGACGCGGCATCGGCGGGGTTTCCGTCGATCAGGACTCGCACCTTGCCGCCGTTCTTGAGCGAGCGGGCCAGCAGGTCGATGCGGTTGCCGGTGAAGCGGACTTTGATTCGCTCGCCCTTCTTCGCGGTTTGGGCCAAGCCGCCCTCGACTCTCCAGCCGCTGGACAGTTCCACGGTTTCCGTTTCCGTCTCCGTCTTCGTCGTGGGAGAGACCGACAGACGGCGTTCGCGGGACTCCGGTGCGTAGCGGAACTCCCTGGGCTTGGCGACATGCCGCACGATGTTGTCCCACGTCCGCACGATTCCGTGCCCGTTTTGGTGAGCACTGTCCGCCAGCAGCGCGTTGGGCGTCTTGCCGAGCATTGTGAGGTAGTCGCCCAACTCGTGCCGGTTGCGGACGAATTCCACGCCGTGCTTTTCGCACAGCTTCTCCTGTTCGATGACGGAGAAGCCGTGGCCAGCCTGAAACCAGTCCAGCCACCGCTGCGGTTCTTTATCTTCGTGCCCCATCAGGTGATGACTGGGGATAATGATGTCCGCGGTCGAGTGGCGACGTATGTCGGTCAGCATCGCGTCGAGCATCGGCAAATCGCCGTGCGTGTAGATGAGGATCAAGTCAGGCGAGTCGGCCAGCACGAACTGGCTGACCCAACCCCGTGCGTAATTCCAGGGGCAACCGCTGCCGGAGCGGCTCTTGAACTCGATGGGCGGTGCCTTGGGGAAGCGCTCGCGGATCGCGGCTTCGAGGTGGGCACTCTGGCTCGACAGGGCACCCGTCCAACTGGCGCCAACCGCCCACACGCGAAACGGCTCGCCGGGGATTCCGGCCCGGCCTTCCCACTTCGCCACCGAAAGCGCCAGGTTCCGGCCATCGCCCTCGCGCGGCGTGATGTCGTAAGGCGGATACTTGAGCCGCTGCGCCGCAACACCGGCCAGCCGCCCTCGATCCTTGACCGACTTCGGAATTCCCCGGTCGTAGTCGAATTCGAGCGGCACCTCGATCCAGCGATCCGTGGTGACGGGCACTCGCGGTCCGTGAAACGCTTTCGTATCCCGACGATCCTTGTCCTTGAAGACCATCGCCAACGATGCCGCGACGATGCCATCCGCCTCCTTTGCCCGCAACTGGACCGAGAGCCGAAAGTAGCGCCCGCCACTCAGGTCAGGCATCCCGTGATACACGATGCCACGCGGAAAATGTCGCTTGGCGTTGGGGGCCGCGGTAATCGCCAGGAATTTCTGCCCGCTGGCCGCGGGAGTCTCCTTCGTCCCTTCGAGCACCTTGACCGACTGCGTCAAGTAGCCGTTCACCGCAGGACTGCCGCCCTCGAAGTCACCGTGATTGGCTTTCGGCCCGATGAGCACCTGCGACTTGCCGCCCTCGGCATCGATTGCCTGAGTCAGCCGCAGATCGTCCGCAAACAACGTCCAGGCGCCCCGCGGCGCTTCCGCTTCATTGCTCGCCCCCTTCGGGAAGAGCTGAATCCAAATCTCGACCGAAACCGGGTTGCTCGCCGCATCTTCCGCTTGCAGCTTGGCCAGCGGCGCGAGTAGCAGGGCGGCGAGGAGTGTGAGTGTGTGTTTCATGGTCATGGATTTGCCTTCAGTCTCTCGATTGGGATGACGGCCATCTCCGCGCTGTTGTTGTTCCAGAGTTCTCGACCTTGGCCGACGCGGCCCACGCCGCCGCCGCTGTTGGAGTAGCCGACATAGAGTTTGCCCTCGTGCTCGATGGCGCAGGGGTAGGCGAGGGCCGCGTTGCGATGAGATTCGCCTGCACCCGCTGGGAACTCGGCGTGGCGGATGACGAAGACTTGGCTGAGCTTCTCTTCGCCCGGCTTGCTCACGGCGATGGTCAAGGGGGAGCGACGCTTGCCACCATCGGCGCTGGTGGAGCACACGAGGAACCGCTGGCCGGTGCTCAACATGCCCGCGCAGGGCTTGCTGGTGGCCATGGGCAGATTCGCGGGCTGTGCGGGCGACCAGGTGCGGCCGTAGTCTTGGCTGACGGCGACCAACGCCCGCGCTTCCTTGCCCCAGCGGGCGATGTTCGTCACTCGCTTGCCTTCGACGATGGCAGCGG
>CALBIE010000704.1 GCA_937893495.1 uncultured Verrucomicrobiales bacterium
GCTATCTGGAAGAATTGGGTCTTGTCGGAATTGCTCTGTCATACTGCCTCAAGTGTGAGACTCGCTTTGAGCGAAGAAATCGAAAGAATTATTGAACAGCCAACAGACGCCGAGAAAGACGAGGAGGTTGTCGAATCAGCCAGAGATATCCGTTTTCTAATTACACACAACGACAGGAACTGAAATAGGTTCCAAACATCTGCTTCAGGCAAAAGGGACAAGCCCCACTGCCTTAGCAAGACGCCCGGTCACGCAATAACGTTCTTCACCGCCTTGCCATGGACGTCTGTCAGTCGAAAATCCCGGCCCGCATGCCGATAGGTCAAACGTTGGTGATCGATTCCCATCAGGTGCAGAATCGTGGCGTGGAAGTCATGAATGTGGACGGCGTCTTCCGCGACGTGATTGCCAATGTCATCGGTGCGGCCGTGGACAATTCCGGGTCGTACCCCGCCTCCCGCCAACCAGCATGAGAACGCCGCCGGATGGTGATTGCGGCTCCTGGTTCCTTTCCCGTCCTGCGCCCACGGCGTGCGGCCGAATTCGGTGCAGAACACCAGCAACGTGGATTCCAACAGACCGCGCTGTTTCAAATCCTGAATCAAGGCGGCGATTGGTTGATCGACACGCCGCGCGTATTTCGCGTGACTGCCGACATCGCGATGGGCCGCGTCCCAGTTGTCCCGGCAGGCTCCCACGGCATCAATGATCTCAACAAACCGAACACCGTTTTCGATCAGTCGGCGCGCCAGCAGGCATTGCGCAGCATAGGACTGTTTTTCTCCCGGCTTGACGCCGTAGAGATTCAACGTTGATTTGCTTTCGCCACCCAGGTTCAACACCTTTGGCGCGAGGTCGCGCAGGTTTCGCGCCGTTCGAAAAGATTCCATCCGACCGATCAGCGCCGGATCGGAGTGGCGGGTCTTCAGGTGGCGCTGATTCAATGACTGCAACAGGTCGAGTTCCAGGTTCTGTTCCGCCACGGGAATCGTCGGCTTGAGATAGGGGATGGGATCGCCGCCGGGTTTGATACGGACGCCGCCGTTTGAGGGGGGCAAAAAATTGGCATCCCAAATCAGCGGACCGCTGTAGGGGCGATGCTCGGAAATCACGACATGCGGCGGCAGGTTCGGGTTGAGAGCGCCCAGCCCATAACTCAGCCAGGCGCCGAGGCTCGGCATGGCGAATCCCGTGCTGCCGGTGTGCAACTGCAAAGTCGCTTCACCGTGATCCCGATGGTCGCAATGCATCGACCGAATCAGCGCCGCCTCGTGCATCTGTCCACGGATATGGGGAAACAGATCACTGACCTCCGTTCCGCATTGGCGATTGGGCCGAAACTGCCAGAGCGGCGCCTTAAGAAACCGTTCGGTCCTGGGCTGCCCGGAAACGGCCGCCCTGGCTTCCATGCCGATGGATTGATCCTGATCGCGAATCAATCGTGGCTTCGGATCGAAGGTGTCCACGTGTGAATAGCCGCCGGACATGTAGAGCACGATGACCTGTTTCGCTGTGGGTGCATGGTGAACCGTCGTCGGTGCCGGCATTGCCCGGAGCGATGGCGAGCACATCCAGGCGGACGCACCACCACCGATCGCGGCAGATTGCTTCATCCATTGTCGGCGCGTGTAATTCATCGCTTCAATCCAAAAAGAAAAACTCGTTGCTGGTCAACAATGCCCGGGCGATGCCCGCCCAAGCCTGGCGTTGAAGATGTTCGCGATTGCTAGCCACCTTAACGCGCTGTTTCAAATGTTCACTGGCGCTGTAAATTTCATCCTTCATTGCGTCGCGACCGTAGGCCCGTTGCCACATCCATTGCAGGCGTTCCTCCTCGGATCCTTTTTGTTCCAATGCCCGGTCGGCAAAACAAAGTGACTGGTCGTGAACAAACTTTGAATGCATCAGATAAAGAGCCTGGCCCGGCACATTGGCGGACCCGCGTGTCGAAGTTGATTGCATGGTGTCGGGACCGTCGAACAGACCGAGAAACGAATGCCGGAATAATCGTTGAGTCATCAGATAAACACTGCGCCGCAGCGTCGAATATTCCGTGTTGAAAGGGGCGTTCAAACTGTATCGCTTGTTGTACCAGGGTGGAAACGGATGCGCAGCAGCAGGCGTGATGTCCAGCCGTTCGCTGACCAGGAGGATGGCGTCCCGGATCGATTCGGCCTCGAGCCGATGTCGTGGATGATACCAGAGAAATCGGTTATCCGGATCCAGAGCGAGATTGCGTTCATTCCGAGTGCAGGAAAGCTGCCACGCGCGACTCAGCAGAATTCGGCGATGCAACTTCTTCAGCGACCAATGGTCCTCATGGACAAACGTCTCCGCGAGCCAATCAAGCAGTTCCGGATGGGTCGGAGCGTCGCCCATCACACCGAAATTGTCCGGAGTCGCGACGAGTCCACGACCGAAGTGATGGTGCCATACCCGATTCACGATCACGCGGGCGGTGAGCGGATTATCCTGGTGGGCGATCCAATTCGCGAGTTCCAGTCGGCCTGAGCCTCCGGATTGCGTTAATGATTCACCGCCGAACACAACCGGCACCCGCCGGCCCACCACTTCACCCCGGTTGGCGGGGTCGCCCCGCAAATGCACACGCGCATCGCCTGCGGTCTTCTCGCTGACGGCGAAAACCAGTTCCATTCCGGGATCCTTCCCAAGCCGCTCCTTCTCCTTCTTGATCCAGTTTAAACCGTGCTGCATCAATTCACGAAACTTTCCGTCGCGGACTTCGAGAAGTGTCTTGCATTGCTTCTCCAGCACGCTGAGTTCGCCCCCACTCTTCCTGGCGGCCGCAATCTGCAATTCCAGATTCTTGTAGGCATCCAGCGTCGGCTTCAGCCACGGCCGGAAATGATTATTGATCTGATACTCGTACCGCGTGATCAGCTCGAAGTAATCCATTACCCGTTGCTGGCTCTCGCGGTCGGGTTTTACCGGCGAAAGATCAGACGGGGATTTCTCGTTGGAAGCTCCCATCCATGGGTAGCGGGTACTTTCAAAGACGCCATACAATCCGTAGTAATCCGTCGTCAGTAACGGATCGAATTTGTGATCATGACACCGGGCGCACCGAATCGTCAGACCGAGGATGCCGCGCCCCATCGTATCGAGGGTGTCCTCAATGGTGAGGTGCATATCTTCCTGCTTCGTATTTCCGAATCGTCGGGCCAATGCGATGAATCCGGTCGCAATGATCGAGTTCTTCACCGCAACCGGTTTTTTTTCCTTTCTCGCCAGAATATCACCCGCGAGTTGTCGCCGGATAAACTCGTCGTAAGGCATATCACGGTTGAGCGAATCGATGACCCAATCCCGGTAGAGATAAGCCGTATGAATTGGAAAATCGCCGACGTCCCCCTGGGTATCGGCATAGCGCGCCACGTCCAGCCAATGCCGGCCCCATCGCTCACCATAATGCGGCGAAGCAAGCAACCGATCGATCACGTTGGCAAAGGCCTCTCGGTCCGGAGCGGAATCATGCACATAAGAATCAATTTCTTCCGGCGACGGTGGCAAGCCAATGAGATCAAAGGTCACACGTCGGATGAGCGTTCGCCGATCGGCAATCACGACCGGCCTCAGTTTGTGCGCGGCGTGAGCCTTTGAAACAAATCGGTCTATTTCGGATCGAGACCAATCTGGATTCGAAACGCCCGGTGGTTTCACCACCTGCCGTGGCTGTAACGACCAGTGTTTTGCCATTGCGACGCTTGTTGACTTGTCCGCGGCTTTTCCTTTTGTCACGACGAACTGTTCTGGTGATCGCCCCCAAACCGCCCCGTCCTTGATCCATCGCATGAGCAGCGATATCTCCTCCTTCGAAAGCGCCTTTTCATCCTTCGGTGGCATGTGGAGTTCTTTGTGCGTTCGCTTTACCGCCTGAATCAACAGGCTCTCCTCCGCGCGATCGGGGACTATGGCCGGACCGTAATCACCACCGGCCAGCAACGCCGGCCGAGATTGAAACGCCAGCTTCGATTTCGCCTTCTCGTCGCCGCTGTGGCACTTGACGCACTTCGCAACCAGCAGCGGGCGGATGTTCAGTTCGAAGAATTCCTCCTTTGCCGCATCGGTTGGTCCGCCCGATGCACAAGTTAACGTGAGCAGCGCGCAAATCAATGTTGCCGACAAAAGATGCTTCATTCGCAGTGCGGTGAATTTAGTTCTTGAAGAAGGTTTGACACGTTCGGAGGTGGAACCAAATAAGAAAAGTAATGACGGCATCTGTAACGGTTAAGCAGCTTTGATGTCAACGAACTTAGAACCATTGCCGCGTCAGAACCATCCGTCGTTGCCACGAAATTTCGGAGTGACGTTTTTGCGGAAATCCACGACGGTGAGTTACTGGCCTTATGAGTTTAAACGATCAAACAGCAGTTATTACCGGGGCATCCAGTGGCATTGGATCAGGCGTCGCCCGGGAATTGAGCAGCGCGGGAATGAACGTGGTGCTGACGGCGCGCCGCGTTGAACGACCCGAGGCGCTGGCGAATGAGCTCGGGAAGTGCGCGGTGGTGGCGGGTGACATATCCGATCCCGAAATGCCGCAGCGATTGATTGATACGGCGGTCGAGCGATTCGGAACATGCGACGTGGTGTTCAACAACGCCGGAATCATGCATACCGGCATCATTGAAGACGTGGACGTGGAAAACTTGTGCCGGATGGTACGCGTCAACGTGGAGGCGGCGACGCGGATGGCCTACGTGGCGCTGAAGCATTTCAAGAAATCAAATCGCGGTCATCTGGTGAATGTCTCCAGCATTCTCGGAACCAAGGTGCGCCCCAGCGCCGGTGTCTATGCGGGGAGTAAATACTCCATTGAAGCGCTGTCCGAGGCGCTGCGGATGGAGGTCGCCAAGACGGACATCAAGGTGAGCCTGATCGAGCCGGGTGTCGTGGAAACCGAATTGCAGAATCATTTCCCGGTGCATCCGAAAGAGATCCTCGGTATCACCACACCGCTGCAGCCGGCCGATGTCGCACGATGCGTGCGGTTCATTCTCGAACAGCCGGCTCACGTGCGCATTCCCGTGATGATGATTCTCCCTGGAGAACAGGCGATGTAAATTTGTCCCGATCGCGGGCCGTTATACGATGCCTTGATGCAATACGTGCCGGATGACATTTTTCGGATGACGGGAAACAACAGGTTGCTGCAACCAATGGTGTCCAAGTAAGAGTTTCATAAGGTGGCGTAATAATTTCTTGCGCACGCCTGTTTGTTGATTTGGTTATTCCACCTGGTTTCCATACACAGCTATACGTCGGTGTAAGACTCTGTCTGTAATTTGTCTTCCTTCCCTCCGCTTCACCCCTCCGGGGTGAGGCGGAGGGAAGGTGAGCGAAGCGAGCCGAGCGCAGCCGAACCCCGGAGGGGTGAAGATGCGTCGCGCGCAAAAAACTGGTCGGGGGCGGGCCACATGAGTCTCCGCCATCGTCGAGGAACTCTGCGGCACCAGCGTCAGTTCCTCTCAGGTCAGCGAGTGCGCCCGATTGCTCGACACCGAACTTCAAAAATGGCGCGAGCGCGCCTTGGGCGCCCATCCTTATCTCGTTCTGGATTCAATCGGACCCTGGCTCCGATGAGGGGACCACTTCTCTCAACCGTAACCGAAAGCGAAGTATCAGATTACTGCCTGCCGGTCAGACGTCAAGTTCGACGGGGAAAAAGATGAATGCCCACGACTACCGACATAGTCCGTTGTCCCCTTGCAGAGAGTTGCATGCGATTGAAAAGCTCATACACTTCGGCATCACGAATCCTGAATTTCCAAACCACGGTGTTTGATCGCGAATGAAACAACCTGTAATCAAATCGATTCTGGCGTTGCTCTTCGCCGGTATGATTGGCGCGATCTTCCTGTGGCCGGATGGGGAACGAACCGGGGAAGGTGTGACGGATGGGGATCCGACGACGGTATTCACACTCAAAGGGGCATCGCAGTTTGATGAGAAGCACGCCTTCACCAGAACGCTGCGCAAGTTTGAGGAACTGGTGAAGGAGTATTACGGAAAGCCCGTCGAGTTTTCGCTCTATCTCAACAGCGAGTTGGGGTTGGAGAAGGATTACTTCGCCTACATGAATCAGGGCGTCTCGTTGGATTACGCGATTGTCTCGCCTTCCCACATGTCCACGTTCTCCCCGGCCGCTCCGTTGATGGATATGCCATTCCTGTTTCGCGATCTGGATCACTGGAACAAAGTTTTGGACGGTGACGCGCTCAAACCAATTGTCGATGATGTCGCCGCCAAGGCGGATATTCTGCTGGTCGGTTTTGCCGGAGGCGGCACGCGAAATCTGATTGTCAACAAACGCGTCACGAACATGAAGGAACTGCAAGGGCTGGGTCTGCGCGTGATGGGCGCGCCGATTCAAACCCGCATATTTCAGGCAATCAAAGCCGCTCCCACGGTCATTGCCTACAGCGAGATTTATAACGCCATCCAGACCGGTGTCATCGATGCTGCGGAGAACGAAGCGGCGGGAATTCGACAAATGAAATTCTACGAAGTCGGTCCCGAAATCTGCCTGACCCGTCACGCCATCACGGTGCGACCGGTGGCGTTCAGCGGGAAAACGTTTCGCCGTCTTCCCGCGGATTTGCAGGCCGCGATTATCCGGGCCGGGCGCGAGGCCGGGGCGTATGGTCGCCACCTCGAATCCGCCGAGGACGCCGCCATCCTCGCGGAAATGGAGAAGCAGGGGAAATTGCGCACGCACCCGTTCACGGAAAGAGCCGAGTTGCTACGGCTGGCCGAACCGGTGAAAGTGGCGTATGCCAAATCCATCAAAGCGGACGATGTCCTGGCTGCCATCAATGCGGTGAAGTAGCCATCGGGCAAACCGCGTCACGCGGAATTGAACAGGCCACATTTGCCGGATCCGCAAGGTCATGAAAACCCTGATCGAACAGTACTATCGGTTTCTGAAGGTCGCGCTGACGGCGTTGATGGGGTTGATGATCATTCCAGTGACGCTGCAGATTCTTTCGCGACACACGGGAGTCATTCCGCGCTATATCTGGACGGAGGAGGTGGCTCGATTCTGTTTCATCTGGATGATCATGATCGGCTCGATGATCGCGGTGCGCGACGGCACTCATTTTGATGTGGACCTGCTGCCGCGACCAAAGTCTCCGCGCCAGAAAGGCATCTACCGGCTGATCGTCCATTCCGGAATGACGCTGATGGCGTTGGTTTTTGTCCGCTACGGAATCGCCTTCGCCAAATCCGGTTACATTCAAACTTCGGAAATGACGGGCATCAACATGCTTTGGATTTACAGTTCGTTTCCGATCGCGGGCCTGACCTGGATGCTTTTCCTGTCGGAGAGAATCATGAAGGACATGGAGTTGATCTCTGAAGTCGGGAGCAAGCCGACGGAGTCCGAAGAACCGGGGGCGCCATCGTGAGTCCGGGTGTGGTGTCGGCAATCATGGTCGGCGCATTCGCCTTGTTGATCGGGTTGCGAATCCCGGTTTCCTTTGCGCTGGGGCTGGCGTGCATTCCCATTCTACTGATTGATGAACGGCTCACGCCTATTGTCCTCATCACCGAGATGTGGAAATCCTACAACGCGTTCATTCTTCTGGCGGTGCCGTTCTTTCTGCTCGCCGCGAACCTGATGAATTCGGCGGGCATCACCCAGCGGCTGGTGAATCTCGCGCAGGCGACAGTCGGTCATTTTCCCGGCGGACTCGGGCATGTCAACGTGACCGTAAGCATGCTCTTCGCCGGCATTTCCGGATCGTCCACCGCGGATGCGGCCGGCATTGGTGCGCTGCTGATTCCGGCCATGAAGAAACAAGGTTACGATTCCAGTTTCACGGTGGCCATCACCGCCTGTTCGTCCGTGATGGGCGTCATCATCCCGCCCAGCATCATCATGATTGTGTGGGGCGGACTGATGTCCGTGTCAATCGGAGGACTCTTCCTGGCGGGAATCGTGCCGGGCGTGCTGATCACTCTTATTCTGATGGGCGCGACCCTGGTCTATGCCCGCGCGCGAAACTACCCGGTCGGTCCACGCGCCTCACTCAGGGAATTCGGGATTGCGCTCGGACAAGCGAGCCTCGCGCTGGTGACGCCGGCGATCATTGTGGGCGGAATCGTTTTCGGATTCTTTACGCCCACCGAGGCGTCAGTAATCGCCGTCCTCTACTCACTCGTGTTGGGTGGACTGATTTATCGTACGCTTGGCGCGAAAGAGATTCCCAAGGCGCTCTATGAATCCGCCCGCTTTGCGGCCATCTCACTGTTCTGCATTGGAACCGCATCGGCCTTTGGCTGGTTGCTGGCCTACTTCCGTGTGCCGCAGGCGCTGGCGGATGTCCTGGCCGCCTTGAACGCCGGACCCGTCATGACCGGTTTCCTGATCGCCACCGCGTTTCTAATCGTCGGACTGTTCATTGATGCCATCCCCGCGATCATCGTGCTCGGCACCGTCCTCCTTCCCCTCGCGGAGAACGTCGGCATGCACCCGATTCATTTCGCCATCATTGGAATCATCTCCCTGGCGTTTGGTTTGGTGACGCCTCCGTATGGTCTCTGCCTGCTCATCGCGGCTTCGCTCGGCGAAATCAGGGTGGTTGATGCGCTGAAAGACGTGGCGATAATTCTACTGCCGATGCTGGCTTTGCTGGTTCTGATAATTGTCTTTCCCGAATTGGTCCTGTTTCTCCCCCGCTGGATCAGTCCACAGTTTCTGTAGGTTCGCGACGAAACTTCCTGGTTGACGAATCAATGGGAATTCGGCCGACCGCACTTTCGGAACCGGGTCGAACTGAAGAGCATCGAGTGAACTGTTCTGGAATCATTCCCAACCGTAATTGCTTTCAATCTCACCCCGGGGCCGGTAGGAAAGCATGATGAACTTGTTACGAATCGCAGTGCTCGCTGCCTTCTGCATTTCGGCGCTTCTGTCGGACCCAGCGGCAGCGGCTGAAAAAAAGCGAGCCCCGTCACCCTGGGCGGATTGGGTGGAGCGCGATTTTCCATTCTTCTCGTCCATGCTCGATGCCCGAAGTAAAAGCCATGCCCTGCTGACCAACAATATTACTCCGCGCGGACTGGTCTTGAATCTCGGCCAGGACTGCTGGGTGTGCTTCGACATCGACCTGCTGCGGGTCGCGGCCATGTGGCACGGCAAGGGAGTGACAGAGAATGCCCTGGCACCGGGTTCGTATCATCCGTGGGGCGGAAAATCGAAGGGCGGCTTGTTCCCGGCACCGCAACCGGACGGCGACGTGTGGTTGGCCAACGGCATTTATCCCGGCTGGCAGGTCGGCGAGAAATTGAACCTTGCCGATCCGCGCGACCCGGCTCCCGACCCGAATGAAGTTGGACGGGGACCCTTGCCTGATCAAATGGGACGATTCAAGTCAGTGCGGCTGGTACGCGACGGAGTTGTTTTGGAATACCGCGTGGGCAAGACCGACGTAAGCGAGTGGATGACGTTGTCGACCACCGACGGACGACCGGTGATCGAACGACATTTTCAAGTGAACACTTCGAATCAACCGCTGCTCCTGGTATTGGGCGCAAAAACAAGAGACTCTGCCGCTCTTAAACTGTCGGGCGGCAACGGTGCTGCAAAGCTTTCAGAAGAAGAATCTCTTTGGACCGTGCGGCTCGCGCCGCGAAAGTCACCCGTCCGGTTTTGTGTCTCATTCACCGGGATCGGAATCGCACCGAAGGTTTCCCCGCGCCCGATTCCCAATCTTCTGCCACCGACACGCTGGCCGCAGGAGATCGTCACCCGGGGCAAGCTCTCAAAATCGAAGGAATCCTACGTGGTGGACAACATCGCCCTGCCATTTGCCAACCCGTGGCACCGCAATGTGCGGCCTGGTGACGTTCAATTTCTCAAGGACGGAACGGGGGTTGCCGTCACGCTGGACGGAGACGTCTGGTTGGTGCGAGGTTTGCAAGGGTCATTGGAAAAGGTTCGCTGGAAACGATTTGCCTCTGGTCTGCACGAACCGATGACGCTCGCGATTCGCGATGAGGAGATTCACGTATTCGACAAAAACGGTATCTGGCGACTGCGCGACACAAACGGGGACGATGAGGCCGATGTGCATGAGCTGTTCTCCAACGCCTTTGGCCAGACCCTCGATATGCGTGAGTTCCCGAGCACCATCCGCCTGGCACCCGACCGGGAATTCGTGATCGCCAAGGGCGGACAGCAAAAGACGTTTGGCAAACACAACGGCAGCGTCCTGCGCATCTCCGCCGACGGTCTTCGATCAACCGTGCTGGGCTATGGATTTCGTCAACCGAACATCGGGGTCAATCTTCGCACCGGCCTGGTCACGTCGAGCGATCAGGAGGGGCAGTACATTCCGTCCACACCGTTGCACATCGTCCGCGACGGTCAGTTCTACGGCTACCTCGACGATCAACTGCATGGCCGCGAAAAGTACCCGGCCCCCATTGCCGAGCCTCTCACCTGGATGCCCCATGCCGTGAACGCTTCGGCCATTTCCCAGGTCTGGCTCTTCGGCGCGAAAATGGGCGCGTTGAACGATGCGTTCGTTCATATCGGTTTCAACCGACCGGAGTTGTTCAAGATCATGCTGAATGAACGCGGGTCAAAACCACAGGCCGCAGTAGTCAGCATCACCACCGGATTCGAGTATCCGCCCCTGAACGGATCCGTTAATCCCAATGACGGTCAGCTTTACATCGCGGGTTTTCAGGTGGCTGGATGGGGCAATTCGCTGGACGCACTTTCCGGTCTGGGTCGCGTGCGATACACCGGTGCCCGGGTCACCTTGCCGCGCGAAGTTGTGCCCATGGACAAGGGCGTGCTCCTGCGCTTCGACGAAAAACTGGATTCGAAAACGGCTCTCAATCCCGACAATTATTCGCTGGCGAGCTGGCACTACATCCGCACCTACAAATACGGATCCGCACAATACAAGGCGGACGGCCAACCGGGAATCGACTGGCACGCGGCCAGCAGCGCCTATCTGTCAAAGGACGGCCGCAGCGTGTTCATCGGCGTGCCGCAAATAAAACCCGTGATGCAGTTGCGTCTCGGCTGGTCGCTGGCGACGGCGGATGGTTTGAAGTTTGAAAATAACGCCTATACCACGCCTTATGAACTCGCGAAGTTTGATCCGATTACGGAAGGATTTGACAACATCGCCATCGATCTGACTCCGCGCGTCGTGGCCCGACAGGACAATGGCCCCGTGACGGTCGAGGAGGGTCGCCGACTCTACCAGTTGATGGGATGCGTCGCCTGCCATTCGGTGAACGGCTCGGATATCGCTAAAGTGGGTCCGACCTGGACCGGACTCTTCGGCAGCGAACGCCCGGTGGTAATCAATCGCAAGCGAATCAACACCAAAGTCGATGCCGCCTACATCCGAGAATCCATCCTTGATCCATCCGCCAAAATCGTAAGCGGCTTTGAGAAAGGCGAATACGCCATGCCCAGCTATGCCGGCGTCGTCACCGACTCACAGATCGAATCCCTCATCCTCTTCATCAAGGCCGTGAAGGACGGTAATCTTCCTTCAAGTCCCGGCAAAGCAGCTCCGGCCAAACCCACTGGCTCGTTCGAGTAACGCGCTTTTTGGAAATCGTTTTTATGGTCAGGACGCTGGGCCAGCGAACCTGGCTTGCGTCATTTGGCGGCAAAGTCCCGCTTGGCTTGCCGCTGTTTCGCCGGCATGAACGTCCACGCTACGATTCGGCTTTTCTTTTGCCCGCGAAACAGTTCCATGACCCGCACTGCGGCAGCCTTTTCCGTCTCGAGGGCACGCTGAATCGCGGGGAGGTTGTCGCGCTTCGAGACGAGCGTGGTGAACCACCGGCAGGTTTCAGACAATGCAGAGCTTTGCGTAATCATCCGCCGGATAAATGCTACCTCGCCGCCTTCGCACCACAGTTCGGTATTTTTGCCGCCGAAGTTTAAAACTGGTTGAGCGACTTTCCGTCCGTCCAGATTTCGTAGTTTTCGCAACGTCCCCGCCGCAGCCGCTTCCGGCGACGCATGGAAGGGCGGATTGCAAATGGAAAGATCAAACCGCTCGCCGGGCCGGACGATGCCTTTGAAAATATTGGCCGGTTTGGTTTGCAGCCGGCATTCGACGTTTCCCACCAAAATGCGATTAGCCGCGACAAGTCCATTCGCCCAATCAACGGCTACCGGATCAATGTCCGACCCGACGAAACGCCAGCCGTATTCCGCGACGCCGATGATGGGATAGACACAGTTCGCGCCCACACCAATGTCGAGGACCAGCACTGCCGGTCCACGCGGGATCACTGTCCCGTCTCCATCGCCGAGCAAGTTCGCAACTTCATGAAGGTAATCGGCCCGACCGGGAATCGGGGGGCAGAGATAGCCGGGTGGAATATCCCAATACGAAACCCCGTAGTGGTAACTCAAGAGCGCGCGGTTCAGTGTCTTCACCGCGACCGGATCGGCGAAATCAACCGTATCGTCGCCCGTCGGATTTTCCTTTACGAAGGAAACCAACTCCGGACAACTCCGGATCAACGCTGAAAAGTCATACCGCGCGCCATGGCGATTCTTTGAGTCAACCCGGTCTTTTCTTTCCACGGTGTTTTCGATATTGAGTTCAACGTTGAAGGAGCGTTTCAATCCGGCTCCGTCGCTCCGGTCATGCCATTGGCACGCGGGAGTTTTTCAGAGATGAGCAAGCAGACCACGATTGCCCTGCCACTGGCAAATCACCTTCATATCCGGGGAGTCCACTGAAACAACGGTCGCACCGCAATAGTGGTGTTCCGGCTGCAACGGATAAATGCGCCATCCCTGAACGGCGGAAGCATCCGCCTGATCTTCGAGAAGTCGAGTGTTCAGATCTGATGAAAGTGGAACCGAGAACGTTCGCGGATCGCGACTTAATCCGAACCCGCGCGCTTTCAGATAGGCTTCCTTACGCGTCCAGCATTCCAAAAAGGCCCGCTGGCGATCTTCCTCGGGCAGTTGATTCAATTGTTCCTGCTCCAATTCCGAGAAGAAACGTTTTGCGACATCCGCATGAGAAACTTTTCGACCCAGCCATTCCACATCAATGCCAATCGGGCTGAATCGGGCGAAGGCAAACAAGGCCAGATCGTGGGAGTGGGAAACATTGAACTCAAGTCTGCCGGAAGAATCGCGCAGATGCGGTTTACCGTGTTCGGCAATTTCAAATTCAAGCTGCTCAGGACGCGATTGCAGATACTTTCCAATAAGAAACCGGAGCGTCGAGCGGGTGACGATGAACTGGTTGCGCGGTCGCTCGACCTTAAACTGGTTGGCGCGCTTGCGTTCATCAGCAGATAGGATGGCAATACGACTTGCGACATCCCCCTCATCGGATTGCAGGCTGCATTTCCAGACGTGGACCTCGTCATCGGCAAGCTCCGGGAATGGGTCTGGAAACTGTCCGATCACGCTCATGTTGATTTCAGGTGATCAGCAAGGCGTTTCAACCCTTCCTCGATGCTCACTCTCGGACGATAACCAAAATCCTGCTTCGCGGCACTGATGTTGAACCAGTGGGCGGTGGAGAGTTCGCGAGCAACAAAGCGGGTCATGCGCGGTTCGCTTTTGATGCCGAGCGCATCGTAGATAAATTCGCAGACGGAACCGGCGAAGAAGGCAAGTCCGGGTGAAATGGATTTCGTAACAGGAGGCACGCCACCACAGGCGAGGATGCGGTTGATCAACTCCCACACGGACATGGGTTCGTCCTGCGAGATGAAGTAAACCTTTCCGGCGACCGGCGAACCGGGCTGCAATTTGTCGGCGGCAAGCAGGTGAGCTTCGGCGGCGTTGTCGATGTAGATGGAGTCCACCAGATTGTCGCGCTTGCCGATCCTGCGGATTTGCCCGGCCCTGCCCTTGGCGATGATGCGTGGCACGAGATGATTGTCGCCGGGGCCCCAGATGAGGTGTGGACGAAGTGAAACGGTCGCGAGAGAAGCGTCATTGGCCGCGATGACTTTCTGCTCCGCCATCGCCTTGGTTTTCGGATAATGCGCCTCGAAATGATCCGGGTACGGAACAGATTCGTCCACACCCTCCATGTCCGTGCCGTTGAAAACCACGCTTGGAGAACTGGTGTAAACCAGTCGTCGAACGCTGTGTTTTCGGCAGGCGTCGAGGATGTGCTCCGTCCCTATGACATTGGTCTGATGATAGCTTTCATAACTGCCCCAGACGCCCGCCTTGGCGGCGACATGAAAAACGAGTTCGCAGCCCTTCACGGCGTCCCCGACAACTTCGCTGTCCGTCAGACTGCCTTGAAATTGTTCGACGCCGGCCTTTTCAAGTTCCGGATAATGCTGGCGCGACAGACTACGGACTTGGGCTCCACGCTCCAACAATTGCCGGACA
>CALBIE010000705.1 GCA_937893495.1 uncultured Verrucomicrobiales bacterium
GCCGGCGGTATTCCGCCGAAATATCTGCGTAGATTAATTGGCGGATCGACCTTCGTCGTTCTGATCGTCGTTTTAAATGTGCTTTTCGCACCCCCTCCCTGGCGATTACCGATTCAGGATTATCAGCGCCGCCGGTTGCTGGTGTATTTTAACATGGATTCCAAGAATTACGCTCGGCCGAACGCTACGCCGGCCGAGCTGAAGCGAGCCCGCGAACAACAACGAAATGACTCCTACAATGTCAGACAGGCGCTCATTTCTGTGGGTTCAGGAGGGTTGACGGGTAAGGGTTGGAAGCAAGGGAAACAAAACGTCCTTGGTTACCTGCCCCGTGCCGTCGCCCACAACGATTTCATTTTCTCCGTGCTTGCGGAAGAAAGTGGATTCGTTGGCAGCGTAGTTGTTATCTCGCTGTACTCGGTCCTTCTCTTTACTGGCTTGCGGATTGCCAGCCAGGCAAGGGATCGACTGGGAAGGCTTGTGGCTGTGGGCGTCGTCGCCCTGTTGTTCAGTCACGTATTCATCAACATCGGCATGAACATCCGGCTGATGCCCGTCACGGGAGTACCCCTACCGATCCTGAGCTATGGAGGCTCGTCGGTTCTCGTCACTCTGCTCGCGGTGGGATTACTGCAGAATGTTCATATGCATCGAAGGACCTATTAAACTATGAGTGAAAGAAAGTTTTCCAATCGTCGCCGTCCACAACGGTTTCGCCCCGCCGAAAAATCCCAAGGCGGAAACAAGGCACGCCGCGAAGCCGAGAATGCCAGGGCTGTCGCGGTCGGTAAAAAAACTGGTGAAGAAAAGATCTTTGCCAGTTCGCAACATGAGTTGGAGGTCAACCGCGCCGAAAATATCGCCGCCGGTTTGCCGCCAGACGGGAAAAAACTACCCGCGAAAAAGGCGCCGCAGTTGGAACCTGCACCGCAAACAACTTCGGAGAGATTCCAACCCGTCGAATTGAAGGAGCGTCCGAAAGGATTTGTTGATTCAATCAAAAAGGCGGCTAACAAGGTCATCACCAGGGTGAAGAAAATGATGAATGAAGAACCAAAGATTCACAAGGAAGTCATCATTAACTATGAATCGCTTGAGACACGCGTTGCCGTTTGCGAAAACGGCAAACTCGAAGAATTCAACGTTGAACGCTCCAACCAGGAGCGCATGGCGGGCAGCATTTACAAAGGCAAAATCAAGAATCTCGAAGACGGTTTGAAGGCCGCTTTCGTGGATGTAGGTTACGAGAAGAACGCGTTTCTGCACTACTGGGATATTGTTCCCTCCAATCTCGATAGTGGTGTCGAAGTGGTTGAGCGCGATGATCGCAATAGAAAACGCGGCCGGCGCGAACGTCCCAAGGTAACCCAGAAGGATATCCCTCGATTGTATCCGAAAGGCACGGAGATCATCGTACAGGTCACGAAGGGCCCGATCGGCACCAAGGGACCACGGGTAACGACTCATCTCGCCCTGCCCGGCCGTTATCTCGTGTTACTGCCCAATTCCGAACAGTCTGGTATCTCGCGGAAGATCGAAGACCAGCCCGAACGCCAACGACTCAAGCAGATTCTCCGCAGCCTTGATATCCCGGACGGGATGGGCGTAATCATCCGTACCGTCGGCGAAAATCAGCAAAAACGTTACTTCATTCGCGATCTCGCCTTGTTGCTCGACGAGTGGCGCGACATTCAGAAGCGTATCGACACACAAGAACCGGCGTCCTGCGTGTTTCAGGAACCCGAACTCGTGGAACGCACTGTTCGCGATTTTCTCACCGAGGACGTCGAACGCATCGTGATTGATGACTCGAATCAATACGAACGGGTTCGCGAAATGATCTGCCGCATCTCCAAACGGTCGATCGACAAGGTGAGGCTCTTTCAGGAATCACAACCAATTTTTGACCGGTTTGCGATTACCCGACAATTGAACAATGCCTTCTCCCGACAAGTGCATCTTCCCAGTGGCGGTTACCTCGTCATCGACGAAACCGAGGCGCTGGTCGCCATTGATGTCAATACCGGCAGCCATAAGAGCAAGGACAAAGACAAGGAAAACACAATTGTCAAAGTCAACGAAGAAGCCGCCGATGAAGTCTGTCGCCTCCTTCGCCTTCGAAATCTTGGTGGTCTGATCATCATCGACTTTATTGACATGCGATCACGACGGGACCAGCAGGCCGTTTACAATCGAATGCGAAATCATTTGAAGCGAGATCGTGCCAAAACCCATGTCCTTCAGATTTCCCAACTCGGCCTGATGGAGATGACTCGCCAACGCCATTCTGAAAGTGTCCAGAACTCAGTGTACGACGACTGCCACTACTGTAAAGGCAAGGGGCTGGTGAAGAACTCCATGACCATCAGCGTGGAACTCCAGCGTAAACTAGCCACTATTTTGAAGAAACGGGAACGCGACGAAAGCGACTTTCAGTTGCGCATCGTGGTGCATCCCAGCGTGCTCGATCGGCTGCGCCGTGAGGACGAAAAAATTCTCATCGACATGGAAAAGAAGTTTTTCGGTAAACTTACCTTTCGCGGTGATCCTTCGTTTCATGCGGAACAGTTCAAGATCATTAACGCAATCACCAACACCGAATTAGCCAGTATGGGTTTTTAGGAATTGTTGCAATTCCAGACTCGAAGGCGGCCGACTCGTTCGGTCGCCTTTTTTGTGTCAGGTCACCCTTTACGCAGTGACCGAATGGCGATTCAATGGGGAAATGAAATCCAAGCCGCAAAACAAGGTCTGCCAAATACTCAGATTTCCAGGTGTCGTCTGCACCACGTTGCTGCTGATCCTTTCCAATCTTGTTGGAACCGCTGCAGAACGCCCGAACATTCTATGGATTACTGCCGAAGATATGAGTTCAAACCTTCGGTGCTACGGTGACAATTTCGCTCGCACGCCGAATCTCGACGCCTTCGCTCGACGGAGCGTACGCTACCTGAACGCCTATGCAACGGCGCCCGTCTGTTCGCCATCACGTTCTTGTCTCATTACAGGTGTTTATGCTTCGGCGCTGGGGACCCAAAGCCTCCGATCCGCGTTTCCGATTCCCGCCCACATCAAGGGTTGGCCAAGTTATCTGCGTAAGGTCGGTTACTATACCTCGAACAACGTCAAGACGGACTACAACACCAGCGACGAGTCGCGATTGATCGAGGAGTCCTGGGACGAATCAAGCGCAACCGCGCACTGGCGCAATCGGGCGAAAAAAGCCCAACCGTTTTTTAGCATTTTCAACCTGATGACCACCCACCAATCGCGCACCGGTGTCTGGCCATGGGAAGAGTTTGAAAAGGAAATCGGCAGCAAGCTCAGTCCTGGCGAAAGAAGTAATCAGGCAAAGGTTCCCCTGCCCCCGTACTATCCGGACACGCCGCTCGTCCGCAAGTATATGGCCCGCTACTACGATTGCGTCCACCTGATGGACCGACAGGTCGGTGACCTTTTACAACAACTGCAACACGACGGTTTAGCCGATAATACCATTGTATTCTTCTACTCGGATCATGGTATGGGCATGCCTCGAGGAAAACGTGTCCTGCACGATTCCGGCATGCAGGTACCATTGATGATCCATTTTCCTGAACAATATCAACATCTCGCACCACAGGAGATGGGTACAACCACAAAACAGTTGGTCAGTTTCGTGGATTTCCCACCATCCGTTCTTACTTTGCTGGGTTTGAAAATCCCGCCCTACATGCAGGGGCAGCCTTTTCTCGGACCGGCCAACTCCACCGTGCGACAATATGTCTACGGCACGCGTGACCGCGTGGATGAAGTGTATGAACTGGCACGTTCGGTTCGTGATGGGCGGTATCTCTACATTCGCAATTACATGCCGCACCTGTCCTGGGCGCAGCCCGAACGTTATTCTGACAATGCCGAATTTCGCCGAGAGATTTTGCAACTCGCGAAGGCGGGAAAGTTGAATAAAACCCAAATGACTTACGCCGGACCGTCCAAGCCAATTGAAGAGCTCTACGACACGCAAGCGGACAAACATCAGGTTGACAATCTCGCCGACTCGACGCGCCATCAGGAAATCCTTCGCCGCCTCCGGACTGAAAACCAGCGACATCTGAGTTCCCTCAAAGACCTGGCTTTCCTGCCTGAATACGAAGTCTGGAAACGCATCGCTAAACAGGGAACCCCTTATGATCTGCGCAGCAACGCGAACAAGTATCCCTTCGAAAAAATCGTCAATGCTGCCTCCCTTGTGGGAATGGAACGAGCCGCCGAGTTTCGTGTCGGACTCAAAGATCTGGAACCCGCAGTTCGATATTGGTCCGCGATGGGTTTGCGGGCTTCGTCCACGAAAACAACCAGCAGCAAAATCGCCCTCAAGGAAGCGTTGAACGACACCTCGCCGGTGGTTCGCATCGAAGCAGCCGACGCCTTGATCGCCAAGGGCGAAGGCTCCGCCGGCATGCCAGTCCTTCGCGAGGAATTGGATAACAACGATCTAAATGTCGCCCTGATGGCCGCTCGCGCGCTGCAACAAGCCGGCAATCGTGCGCGCGGTGCCGCCGGCCAGATGAAAACGAAGGCGGAAGAAGCGAAAGCAAAGATTGGAGAAGACCCGCTTTGGATGTTCGTTCAATTCGCGCTCGAAGAAGCGTTGGAGCAAATGATCAATTCCAAATGACACCATGAGTAAACCAAAAACCCTTTCCCATCTCCGCGCCGGCGTTATTGGCACCGGCTTCATCGGCCCGGTTCATATCGAAGCTCTCAAACGACTGGGGGTTCAGGTGACAGCAATTTGTGGATCCACAAAGAATGCCCAAGCCACAGCAGAGAAATGGGGAATTCCGGAGGTGTATGGCGACTACGACTACGAGTCAATGTTTCGCTCCCCTAACGTCGATGTGGTGCATATCACGTCGCCGAACAAGGTTCACGTCGTGCAATCGCTGGCAGCACTGAAAGCCGGCAAACATGTCGTGTGCGAAAAACCGCTTGGAATGAACTCAAAGGAAACAGGTCGCCTCGTCAAAGCGGCCGCCAAATCGAATCGAGTGTTTGCCGTCAATTACATGTGCCGATTCTTTCCCGGAGTGCTCCAGATGCGCGAAATGGTGAAGCGCGGCGACCTGGGACAGATCATTCATGTACAGGGTCACTTCTTTCAAGACTGGCTTTTGCAACAAACCGATTACAACTGGCGATTACTGGCGAGCGAAGGCGGCAAACTACGAGCGGTTGGCGACATCGGAACGCATTGGATCGATGCCGTGTCATTCGTTCTTGGCGCAAAGGTGGAGTCTGTCTTCGCGACGTTGGAAACGTTTCACAAAACCCGCCTGCGACCAAAAGGCGAAGTGCAGACGTTTGCCAAAGCCGATCCAAAGACGATGGTTCGCTACAAGGTGGACACCGAGGATTTCGCGAGTATCCTGCTGAAGTTTGGCAAGGCAAAACACAGGTACGTTGATGGCGTCCACGCGAATGCGTCCATTTCACAAGTGGCGGCAGGGTGGAAGTGCAGCCTCGCCGCAGGCATTTACGGAACCGAGGGAAGCGTGCAGTGGGATTTGCAGCACCCGAATGAAATCATTGTCGGCCGACGCGATGAGCCGAATCAGATTCTTCAGCGCGGAACGGCCGGATTCATGGAGGATGTCGCGAATTTTACCGACTATCCCGGCGGCCATCCCGAGGGGTTTCCTGACAGTCACAAGATGCACTACCGCGCGGTGTACGAGCACATAGCGAGCGGCAAAAGAACACCGCTGCTGTTTGCGACCGCCGAGGATGGCCATCACGAAGTTCGGCTTTGCGAAGCCATTCTTAAGAGCAACGAGCATCAACGATGGATCAATGTTTAAAGAAAATTAATTGACAGTATGGTAGCGATGCCATACTTTAGTCACCAATGAAGATGACATTACATGTGGATGATGCCCTACTGGATCGAGTCATGAGTTCCACCGGTGTCACCAACAAAACGAAAGCCATTGATCTGGCACTGCGCGAAATGGATAGAAGAACCGAATTAATGAGATTGACCAACGAAGGGTTGGGAATGAAGGCCGCCGAATTGCGGGAGGTTTTCGATCCCGCCTACGATTTGGACAAGGCGCGGGCCGCCGAAAAACCCGCGAAACCGGTGACGTATGGCCGCAAATCCCGTACTCGCCGATAGCTGCTACTACATCCAGTGCCTGCGCGCTGGAGAGGATCCGCTCAGGCGACTTGCATTGGTGGCGGCAGCACGCGATCTCGTCATCTGTCCCATTATTCGATGTGAAGTGGGTCGAGGAGTGCGTCATGAAGGCGTCCTCTCGAAGCTCCATGCGGCTTGGAATGTTATGATCAATGTGCCCACTGATCCGCGATTGTGGAGGGAAGCGGAGGAAACGCTTTGGCAACTGGACCGGCGGGGCATCATTCTTCCGCTGACGGATGTGGTTATCGCGTGTTGCGCCAAACGGGTTCAGGCTGACGTACTGACCTACGACAAACACTTCGACTCGATTCCGGGGGTTCGGGTGATTCGAGAAGTCTGACCCGCCATTCCAAATGCTTTTCTTCATGCTTCGGACCGGCTAATACCCTGGCATGCAACTCGGATTTGTAACTGCCATTCTGCCGGAGTTTTCGCTGGAGGAAGTGCTTCAATTTGCTGCCGATGAGGGGTTCGCCTGCATCGAGGTGATGTGCTGGCCACCGGGGAAGGCGGAACGCCGCTACGCAGGCGTGACTCACATCGATGTCACCGCATTGGATGACGCCAAAGTCACCGAAATCAAATCATTGTGCGCGAGACACGGTGTAGCCATTTCCGGGCTTGGCTACTACCCAAACCCTCTCGTCGCGGATGAAACCGAAGCGAAAGTGTATCTCGATCACATTAAGACAGTCATATCCGGGGCGCAGAAACTCGGGCTGAAGAACATCAACACCTTCGTCGGACGTGAACATACACTTTCGATACCCGACAATTGGAAACTCTTCGATCAACGCTGGCCGGAAGTCGTGAAGCACGCGGAATCGTGCGACGTAAATATCGGCATTGAGAACTGCCCGATGCTGTTTACGTACGACGAATGGCCGGGCGGAAAGAACCTCGCCATCAGCCCAAAGATTTGGCGTGAGATGTTTGAAAAAATTCCGAGCGCAAACTTTGGACTCAACTACGATCCATCGCATCTCGTGTGGCAGATGATGGATCCGATTCAGCCGATTTACGATTTCGCCGACCGGATTCATCACGTTCACGCGAAGGATGTGCGGGTGTATCATGACAAACTGAAGGACGCCGGCATCCTCGCTACGCCACTGGAGTATCATCAACCCAAGCTGCCCGGTCTCGGCGATGTGAACTGGGGCGACTTCTTCGCCGCACTGACGGACGTCCGCTACACCGGACCGGTCTGCATTGAGGTGGAAGACCGTGCCTACGAAGGTTCGCTGGAAGACCGCAAGAAGGCACTACGGATCTCGCGAGATAACATCAAGCGGTATTTTGGATGAAGCTTCTGATTGGCTACCCTCGTATGGATCTGTAAGAACTTCCAAAATGGCTTTTGATTTCGAGCATTGTTGCCGGCGTAGCTGTTGGGATTATTGCTGGAGCCTCTCATGGGCTGAACACCGGCATCATCGCCGCAGTAGGTGTGTGGGGATTCTGGGGAGGAGTGGAAATACTTTATCTTTGGCTCAAAAACTAGATTTTAAACGGACCGGTTGGCATTGAGTAACGCCCGGGGCAGTTCAAAACCAACAGACCAATAAAATGCTGACACACCATTCCTCTGATTCGATTCGCAATTGAACAAATTCTCAATTCCCGTTTCCATACCCGCGCATGAAATACACCTACGACGAGATGGCCAAGATGATTGACCATTCTCTGCTCCACCCGACGATGACGGACAAGGAACTGGACGAGGGGTGTAGGTTGGCAGCCGAATACAACGTAGCCTCGGTCTGCATTAAGCCCTACTACGTCAAACGCGCCGCCGAACTGCTCAAGGGCACGACAGTCGCGGTTGGGGCGGTCATCGGATTTCCGCACGGGAATTCCTGCACTGAATCCAAACGCTACGAGACGGAGCTCGCCTGCAAGGATGGCGCGACGGAAATCGACATGGTCATCAACATCGGCAAGGCGATGGGCGGCGACTGGGATTACGTCGCAGCAGACATCAAGGCGGTGTGCGACGAAGCTCACAAACACGGAGCCATCGTAAAGGTCATCTTTGAAAACGACTATCTGACGGACGGTGGCGCGGGGTTGAGCAGCGAAGAATTCAAAATCAAACTCTGCCAACTGTGCGAACGCGCCGGTGCGGATTTCGTAAAGACCTCCAGCGGTTACGGGTTCATCAAAGGCGCGGATGGTAAGTATTCGTATCAGGGCGCAACGGAGCACGACCTCACACTGATGCGGGCGAATGTATCCGAAAAGATGCAAGTAAAGGCCGCCGGTGGCGTCCGCGATCTGGATGCGCTTATCAAGATTCGCGATCTCGGCACGACCCGTTGCGGAGCAACGGCGACGGCAACGATGCTGGATGAATATCGAAAGCGGGCGACATCGGGTGACACCGCCACCACGGATGCCAAACTTGGCAGCGGTGGGTATTGAGGCAACCCATGAGATTTGCCCGGTATAAATTGCGACAGCGTCTTGGAGTGCGCCGGTGCTCCGGCGCTTTCCTTGTGACGGGAAGAAGACGGAATGTGACAACCTGGAATTCCGACGTGCGCGCCCGTTCTAAAGCCATGTTTGCGCGCCACGGCTCAGGAAAGATCGTCGTCTTTATCCCCGCTCGAAAGCGGCGCAGCAGCGCCGCACTCCAAGACCTGGCGGAAATTGAGTATCGTACCGAAAAATCCTTATGAACACCACCGGTATCCTCAACCCACATCTCCTCTCACTGCTGGCGCGAATTCGACATACGAACCGCTTGGCCATCGTGGATCACGCATTCCCGTTCTGGCCGGAAATCGAGACAGTCGATTTGAGCCTGGTGCGCGGCATTCCAACAATCCCACAAGTGCTGGACGCGTTTGTTCCAGGTTTCAAGATCGGCCCGGTGTTCATGGCAGAGGAGTTCAATCGACACAACACGCCGGAACAACAGGCGGAGTTCCAGCGCGCGCTCGGCGGCGCGGCGATTACCTTCGAACCGCATGTAGAGTTCAAGCAGCGCGTTCCCGAGGCCATCGGATTGATTCGAACCGGCGACGAAACGATGTACGGGAATCTGATCATCGAATCGGCGTAGGATGGCGCGGGTCACTGGACCGTTGGCGAGGAAAATCAGGTGAGCCACGGATGAAACACTGACCGAGCACTGATTGCCGAGGTCTTACGCGCCAACGATATTCGGGCCTGCAATGGCTTGGATATTGCGCCTCACGGATGGCCCCATCTGTGTTTAATCCGTGTTCCATCCGTGGCCAAAGATTCATCATCGACAACCACTTCTCGTTTGAGGCATCGCGACAACTTCCCTACTCTCGTTCGCAACATGCTTAAACACGAACTCGTCCACCCGCAAATCAATGAAATTCTCGGCCGCGCCGGGCATCATTCCAAAATCCTGATTGCGGACGGCAATTACCCGGCCTGGAACAAACGCGGGCCGAACTCGGAACTGGTCTGCCTGAATTTGTCACCCGGAGTCGTCACTGTTGCCCAGGTGCTAAAGGCCATCTTGAGCGCCGTGGTGTTGGATGAAATCAACACGATGGGCATTCCGCCGGATGACCCTTACGCGCAACAGGGTGAGCCACCTGTTTGGAACGAGTATCGTCTAGTAATCAAAGACGCGGGGTTGAACGTGGAATTGAAACCAATTCTGAAATGGGATTTCTACGACGCCGTGGACTCGCCCGATCATGTCCTCACGGTCCAGACCGCGGATCAATCGCTCTGGGCCAATCTCCTGCTTACGATGGGTTGCCGGACCTGATCAGCGGGTCAGGCTCATCCACTCGGAGACGTAACGCGCAGCTTTTCGCACGCCCGTGACAAGGACCGTGTGATCCGCAGTTCCGATAATGCGCGCCCCCCGGTAAGTGGAACAGTTGCGCCGCAACCAACCCATGACCGGTGGCCAGGGCACAATTGGATCCCAGAATCCGGTCAGATAAAACACCGGCACGGATATCCTGGCGGCCAGTTTTTCTGGATGATTATCCGCAATCAACCGAAGACGCGCCGCACCCGCCTGTTTATCGAGTTCCGTCCGCCTCGCGATGAATTCCTTCAATCCCTCTCGAGCCGCCGGTGCGTTACGAAATCGAAACTTCGACAATTGTTCATACCAAAAAAGCGCGCGCGTCACCATTCCCAGCGGCACACCACTACAGAACCTCCCGCCAAGATGCACCAGACTCCCCAGCGGATGCCGACCGAAACCGCCGGCGAGGATAAGCCCCTCTGCCCTGAATCCACCGCTCCGCTCCGCAACCAGTGGCCACGCAACTTGTGAACCGAAGGATTCGGCAATCACCCAACCGCTGACGATGCCGTTCGCAACCAGCATCCGTCCGACATTGTCCGCGTAATCCTCCAGTGACCAATCGAGTGTACGCGGATAGGTAAACTCGACGAACCGCACGAGATCGCCCATCGCAATACGAAAACTCGGCACCAGCGTCCAGTCACCGTGCAAGCCAGGGAGGTATATCAGCGTCGGTTGGTCGGCTTCGCCATGCACGCGAATGCGCAGGCATTCGCCGGTTGGCTGTTTGGTTTCCGTTGTCATGATGTTCTGTCGCACCCGGCGCGGCGGCGGCAATGTCACCTCGTAGCGCAGGCTTCCAGCCTGCACACCGCGTCACCTGCCAATCATTGCGTCCGAAAGAGACGGAAACTGATCGGCCTATTGGACGCCTCGTGCAGGCTGGAAGCCTGCGCTACGTTTGGCGCCACGTCACTCCGCCAGAAGCACCCGTGCGCCCCGCTCAAACACGTCCCGCGGAACGCCCAGCGCTTGTTTCAACGCCACGTCCTGATCCCACGGATTTTCTATCGCACTGATTTCCCGCTTTTGCTTCTGCGTCAAGCGCAGTGGATAGAAACATCGGCGTCCAAAACGTATAGGAGATTGAGGGCCAAGCAAAGGCGTATAGAAGG
>CALBIE010000706.1 GCA_937893495.1 uncultured Verrucomicrobiales bacterium
GTATTCAATAAATGCCATTGATTCGTAAAAATGGGGTCATTGGGGACGAACAACGGGATTATTTCGCGGGCGAGCATCACCTCAACGTTGAGTACGCCATGCGCCTGCGCCAGCACGGGAGCGGCGGTCAGGGATCCTCCAGCGACGGGTGATTCAAACAGATGGTATCCTGGCGCGTAACTCAACAGGCCGAGGTAGGTCAGGCCGCTATTAACGGCAAGGGCATTGGGATCGGCGACGCCGGGGGCCAGTTGCGCGATCAATCGGCGAGAAGCAACGCGGCGGTTCTGGCTCGTGCGGGCGGCACCGGGTGGATACAGGACAAGTTGGACCTCCTTACCACCCACCTGTGTCAATTGCACTGCATATTGGCGCACTGCTTCAGCAGAAGGGAACGCTTGAACAGTCCGGAATTCGAAGGATCCGTCGGCACGGCGTACTGCCACTTCGTCCACAGCGATAGCTAAATCGCGATTGATCGTGCCTTCCTTCAACAGATACGTGGACTGCAAGCCTTCAGCGGCGGAGGCGATTGGAGAGACCGCGGCAATCCCTGCCAACGTACAGACTAACAAGAGCAGACCGAATGATCTGCGGAAAAAGTCCATAGAGCGAATGTGCATCGAACCGACGATATACAGCTCGGTCGCGGAAATCAAGTTAACAGGCTTATCTACGGTGGATTCCGTAGGCCCCTTAAAATGGGGGAATAATCAGTTGGAAACGGCCTCTTCGGTGCCCGCTTTCTGAGTGAAAACGAGCTTCTTGTCTTTCACCGTGACCTCCACCGGGCTGCTGTCGTGAAGGTGTCCGCGGAGGATTTCCTCGGCCAGCGGATCCTCGAGGTGTTTCTCCACGGCCCGGCGCATCGGTCGGGCGCCGTATTGGGGATCGTAACCCTTCTCGACAATGAAGTTCTGGGCATCTTCATCCAGGGTCAGCCGAATATTTCTTGCCTTGAGGCGTTCTGTCACTTTCGTCACTTCCAGTTGCAGAATATCGATGAGATCGGGTTTGGACAGAGCCCGGAACACGACCACATCGTCGAGGCGGTTCAGGAATTCCGGACGAAAGACTTTCTTGGTCTCGTCAAGAATCAGTTCCTTCATCTTGTCGTAGCTCACGTCGTCTTTCGAGGCGGTGAAGCCGATGGCGTTGCTCTTATTGACGGAGCCTGCGCCGATGTTCGAAGTCATCAGAATGATGGTGTTGCGAAAATCCACAACGCGACCAAGGCTGTCGGTCAATTTGCCTTCTTCGAGGATTTGCAACAACATGTTCATCACGTCGGGGTGCGCCTTTTCCACCTCGTCAAAAAGGACGACACTGTAGGGATTTCGGCGGACCTTTTCCGTCAATTGTCCGCCTTCCTCGTAACCGACATATCCGGGCGGTGAGCCAACCAATCGCGAGGTCGTGAATTTCTCCATGTATTCGCTCATGTCGATCTGAATGAGCGATTTGGCGGCACCAAACATCTGTTCGGCGAGGGTCTTGGCCAGCAACGTTTTGCCAACTCCGGTCGGGCCCAGCAGGGCGAAGCTGCCGATGGGTCGCTTCGGGTCTTTCAGGTCAGCTCGCGAACGGCGCAGGGCTTTGCAGAGGGCGGTCACCGCCTCATTTTGACCAACCACCGTGAGGGCGAGCTGTTTCTCCATCTCGAGCAAGCGTCGGGCCTCGTTCTGCTCCATGCGCTTGAGGGGAATGCCGGTCCACTTGGCAACGATCTGAAGAATGTCGTCTTCATCGACCGTGACGCGTTTTTCCTCGCTGTTCTCGCGCCAGGAGTTGAGGACGCCATCCAGTTTTTCTTTCGCCTGTTTTTCCTTATCCCGCATCGCGGCCGCGCCTTCGAAGTCCTGATCCTTGATCGCCCGTTCCTTGCTGGTTTTGATGGTCTCGATTTCCGCTTCGAGGTCTTTTACTTCAGGAGGGCGAGTCATGGCGGCGATGCGGCAACGCGCGCCAGCTTCGTCCATGACGTCAATGGCCTTGTCCGGCAGGAAACGACCGGTGATGTAGCGATCAGAAAGTTTAACGGACGATTCGACCGCGGCATCCGTAATCTCGGCCTTGTGATGGTCTTCGTACTTCGAACGAAGTCCTTTGAGGATGGCGATGGCGTCCTCGATGGATGGGGCCTCGACCTTGACCGATTGAAA
This sequence comes from uncultured Verrucomicrobiales bacterium, assembly GCA_937893495.1. Classification (GTDB taxonomy): domain Bacteria; phylum Verrucomicrobiota; class Verrucomicrobiia; order Limisphaerales; family JAYPXF01; genus CALBIE01. The sequence continues at coordinate 2,163 of CALBIE010000706.1, forward strand.
GCGGCGTTCCAGTGCGGCGTCCTTCTCGATGTACTTGCGATATTCATTGAGCGTCGTGGCACCAATGCACTGCATCTCACCGCGGCTAAGCGCTGGTTTAATGATGTTGGACGCGTCCATGGTGCCTTCGGCCGAGCCAGCGCCGACGATGGTGTGAAGCTCGTCGATGAAAAGAATGACATTCTTCGCCCGGCGAATCTCATCCATCACGGCTTTGATGCGTTCCTCGAATTGTCCACGGTATTTCGTTCCGGCAACCATCAGCGCGAGGTCGAGGGTAACGACGCGCTTTTCGCGAAGAATCTCCGGAACATTTCCCTTGGCGACTTCCTGTGCGAGTCCCTCGACAATGGCAGTCTTGCCCACGCCGGCCTCCCCCAGAAGCACGGGGTTGTTTTTCGTTCGCCGACAGAGAATCTGGATAACACGTTCGATCTCATCGAAACGGCCAATGACGGGGTCCATTTCCCCTTTGCGCGCGATTTCCGTGAGGTCCCGCCCGAAAGCCTTTAATGCCGGTGTCTTACTCTCGCCCTTGCGGGATTTCTGGTCGCCGGGTTCCTCGGATTCGTCGGCGGTGAAATTGGGATCGAGTTCCTTGAGGATTTCCTGGCGCGTTTGCTCGATATCAACGTCGAGATTCTTCAGGACACGGGCTGCAACGCCGTCGCCTTCGCGGAGCAGGCCAAGGAGAATATGCTCAGTGCCGACATACGTATGGTTGAGCGCCTTGGCTTCCTTGGCCGCCAGTGAAAGGACTTTTTTGACGCGCGGAGTGTAGGGAATATTGCCGACCTGCTTCTGATCGGGGCCGGTGCCCACCTGTTTTTCAACTTCGAGCCGGACTGTTTCGAGGTCGAGTCCCATTTTCTGGAGGACATTGACCGCGACACCCTGGCCGAGTTTGATCAGTCCGAGCAAAAGATGCTCGGTGCCAACAAAATTGTGGTTAAACCGGTCGGCTTCCTTGCGTGCCAGCGCCAGCACCTGCTGGGCGCGTGGCGTGAAATTACTCATCGCTTCGTCACTCATACAATCGAGGAAACAGTGGAGTCTTTAACCTGGTTTGTCCAGCCGGGCTTCACCGAATTTTGGGTTTTGTCGGCCGGTCCACGCTTTTGAGGCGTTTGCGCAGCATGTCGGCTCGATGAATATCCCGTTCTTCGGCGCCAAGTTTGTCGCTGTGCTGCTTCTGAAGGTGGGCCGGCTGGGTCGTGATGAAGAGTTCGTCAATCACGGCTCTGCTCATGTTTTTGAACATCTCGAAATCCACACCCAGTCGCAGAAGCGACAGTAAATTCATAGTTTCTTTGGAGGAGATGCTGTGGGCATTGGAAAGAATCCCATAGGCGCGCCCGATGTGGTTAAGGACGGTCTTGAGTTTGTCTTCGAGCAGGCAGGCTCGGGCGTTTTCCTCCTCCTCGATGATCTGATTGAGCACTTTGCGCAACCGCTCGACGATCTTCTCCTCGGATTCACCGAGGGTCATCTGATTTGAAACCTGGAAAATATTGCCCAGTGCCTCGGTGCCTTCGCCGTAGAGTCCGCGCACTGCCAGTCCGAGTTTGTTAACGGAATTAATGATCCGGTTGATGTGCTCGGAGAGGACCAGTCCCGGCAGGTGCAGCATCGCGCTGACGCGCATGGCGGTACCAACGTTCGTGGGACAGGCCGTGAGGTACCCCAGTTCTTCGCTGAAGGCGTAGGCGATTTTCTTTTCCAACTGGTTGTCAACGTTGTCGATCATCTTCCAGGCCTCCTGGACCTGGAGTCCCGGTAGTAGAGCCTGCATACGCAAATGATCTTCCTCATTGATCATG
>CALBIE010000707.1 GCA_937893495.1 uncultured Verrucomicrobiales bacterium
CGCTCCTGCCTCTCCAATTTCATCGTTCCGGCTGAGACTCTGTCCAAATCTGCCCGGTCAGGGTTGACTTAGGACTTGATGCTGGCGAGCCAATGCCAACAATTCCCGGACCCATTGAATTTTCCCTTTCGACTATCTGAAATGAAAACCCTGCTCGTTTCCCTCGCCGTTCTCAGTTCGCTTGTCCTGTCCACGTTCGCGGCCGAATCCAACGCATCAGCCCTGCTGCGGCAGAGTGGCGTCACCGGCGGACTCGCTGTCCATATCGGATGCGGCGATGGCCACTTCGCGGCTGCCTTGGCGACGGGCCGAGACACGCTTATCGTTCACGGGTTGGATTCGGATTCCGCGAAGGTTTCCGCCGCGCGAAAATACTTTCAAACGTCAAAAGCCTCCGACCGCCTTTCGGCCGAGCACTGGCGCGACAAGACGCTTCCATACGCTGACAGCCTGGTAAATCTCCTCGTGATCGAAGCCGGCCATGCCGTCGCGAGAGCCGAGGCGATGCGCGTCCTGGCACCGGGAGGAACGGCGTTCTTCCGCGAAGGCGCACAGTGGCGTCAGGAAACGAAGCCACTCGCCGGAGCGAATCGCGACTGGACGCATTACCAGTTCGACGCGGCCAACAATCCGGTTGGCAAGGATCCAGATTGTGGGTTGCCGCGACGTTTTCAATGGTCGGGCACACCACTGTGGTCGGCCGCGCATGAAAGCATGGCGAGCCTCAACGCGATGGTGTCGGCCAACGGTCGAGTATTCTACATCATGGATGAGGGACCGCGCGCGTCGATTCAACTGCCATCCGACTGGCAGCTTGTCGCGCGCGATGCCTACAACGGCGCAGTGCTGTGGCGCAAACCCATCACGCAATGGCTCACCCGGTTCTGGCCCTGGAAGAGCGGCCCCGCGCAAATGCCGCGTAAGCTGGTGGCCATCGGTGATTGTGTTTACGCCCCGCTGGATATTAACGGTCCACTGAAACAGTTCGATGCCAGGACGGGGAACGAGCTGCGCACTTATGCCAACACAACGGCGGCGGAAGAGTTCATCTACACCGACGGCATTCTGCTCGTGCAGGTGAATCCGAATCCGCCCGACATGGCGGAAGTCGAGAAGGCGGTCCGGGAGCGGCGTCACTTCAGTTACGATGGCCGCAACCGCGCCATTCTCAATCATGACGATCCAAAGCACATCGTTGCCATCGCGGCGGACACCGGCAAGTTGCTGTGGAAGCACGACGCCCCGAAGGTCTCTCCGCTGTCCCTTTCGGCACTGAAGGACAACGTCATCTATCACAACGGATCCAGTCTGGTGTGTCTTAATCTGAAAACCGGCAAGCAGAAGTGGATTTCCGAGTCGGTTCAGGATCAGCGCAAAAAACTCATCATGTATTCCGAGGAAGCAGCCACGGTGGTTCTCCATGAAAAGGCCGTGTTTTATGCGAAGGATCAGAAAATGACCGCCGTGTCGATGGCTGACGGCAAGACGCTCTGGTCGTCGAAATGGACGCAAAACGATTACCGCAGCCCGGTCACAGTCATGCTGATGCAGGATCGAGTGTGGTCCATGAACATCACCAGCGCACGGGCTCCCGGAACGTTCACCGCCCGCGATATTCTGACGGGCGACGTGTTGAAACAGTTCGACCTTCCGGCGTTCAAAGGGATCGGTCATCATCGCTGTTACAAAGCCAAGGCGAGCGGCGACTACGTGCTGCTGTCGCGCTCGGGCGTGGAGTATGTGAATCCGGCCAAGGAATCGTACGACGAAAACCACTGGGTTCGGGGCGCGTGTCTCTACGGTATTCTGCCCGCCAACGGCATGCTGTATTCCACGCCGCACGCCTGCGCCTGCTACATCAAGGGCAAGCTCAACGGCTTCACCGCGATGACACCCGGGCCCACCAAGGTGATGGTGGCCGATTACTCGATGAATCCGATTGAGAAAGGATCGTCGTATCCCGTAAAGCTCGACACAAAAAACAAAGCTGCAGATTGGCCGACATATCGCGGCGACGTTGCGCGCAGCGGACGCGGTAACTCACCCGTCACGACTGATCTCAAGCAATCGTGGTCAACCGCACTCGGCGGCAATCTCACCAGCGTCACCATCGGCAACGGACTGGTTTTTGTTGCGCAGAAGGACCGGAACACCGTCCACGCGTTGAAAGCAACGGATGGTGCGAAGGCATGGCAGTTCACCGCCGGCGGCAAGGTGGATTCACCTCCGACCATTCAGGATGGCTGGATTTATTTCGGCTCTGCGGATGGTTGCGTCTATTGCCTGGTTGCCTCGGACGGTTCGCTGAAATGGCGCACGCGTGCCGCGCCGCGCGAACGCCGCGTGATGTCTTATGGGCGCGTCGAATCCACCTGGCCGGTCAACGGCAGCGTGCTCGTGCAAAAAGGCGCGGTGTATGCCGCAGCGGGGCGTTCCTCGTTTCTCGACGGCGGCATCTACGTGGTGAAGATTGACGCCGAGACCGGCAAGGTCATCTACAACTACAACGTCAACGACCTCGAGACCGGCCAGCAACCGCCGCTGACCAGTTCCTTCGACATGGCCGGCGCGCTGCCGGATATTCTGTCAGGCGACGGCGAACGCGTTTTCATGCGGCACCTCGGCTTCAGCGCGGACACCCTTTCACCGAGCGAGCCCGCACCGCACGCTTTCTCACCGGCGGGCTATCTCGATGACACCTGGTGGCATCGGATCTACATGGTCTATGGCGATGACACCAAAGGCGGCTACGGAGGTTGGTGGCAGGCGGGCAACAAATTGCCGGCCGGTCGGTTGCTGGTGCACGATGACAAGCAGGTTTACTCCTTCGGCCGCTCGTTCTACGCGGGCATGAACGCGGCGCAGTTCGGGCGCGGTGAACAATACGTTCTTGCCGCCTCGGCCAAGGAATCCGGCAAAGAGCCGGACTACGGTAAGGTGAACCAGCAGCGCAAATTGGTGGGCGACCTGAAGATTGATTGGAAACCGATTCGCACCACGCCCATCAAATGGTCCGAGCAGATTCCCTTTAACGTCCGCGCGATGGCGCTGGCCGACCAGACACTGTTCGCCGCCGGACCCTATGGCGACGCCGTGCGCTCAGCAGATTCGTTCACGGGCAAACGCGGCGTTCGACTTGCAGCCGTCTCGACCGGCGACGGAAAGATGCTCGCCAGTTATGCCATTGACGCGCTGCCCGTCTGGGACGGACTCGCGGCGGCGCAGGGCCGACTGTTCATGGCCGCAAGAGACGGCACTGTTCGCTGCTTCGGCGCGACCGGCGCGACGCTCAAATCCACGCTTGGCGAATCGATAGAAGTTCTGCCCGAGAAACTACTGGAGAGCGACGAGGAGTATCGCTCGAAGGTTCGCGAAGCCGTCGGTGCACCTCAACCGGCGAAAAAGGGAAAAAGGGGCAAAGCTGCACCGCGCTCGCGCTTGAAAGGGAAGGATGTATCGGCGCGTTTCTCCCGGGTCAGCGGCGGTCGGGTTGTCGAGTCGGTGATGGGCAGCCGGCTCGGCTCGGACGCGTCACAGGTCGCCCTCGCGCTCAACAAATTGTCGGAGCCGGTCACGACTTCAGCGCGCTGGGTATTCAGCCTGAAGGTGGTCGAGGGATACGATCAACCGGACTATTATCGCAATGGATTCTTTGCCATTGGCGACGGTCCGAAAGTGGACAATCTGGTGATGTGCGGAATTCAGTTTATCCAGGGGATCGCCACCATCATTGAAGGCTCGCCGTCTGGCGGTAAAGGCGTTCGAGCAAAGCTCGACGGCGACCTTGACCGCGCCTTTGGTGCGGAATTGTCAGTTGACCTCAGCAAACAAGAAGTAGTTCTCAAGGTGGCCGGGCAGACAATCAGGAAGAAGCTGGCGCGCCCGTTGAAACAAATCACCCACACCGGAATCGTGACCTGGAACGCCGTCACCGATTTCCGACTGCCGGGAGGCCATTGATGCTTCGATTCAATCTCTTCCAGGTGTTCTCGGAGCAATGCCCTTTTCAAAGATGCGCCCATGCGAACCTGGAAATCATTCATCATTGGACCGAACCCATATCGAATGCTCAGATGACCTTCACTGAAGTCAGACCCCGATACCTTGAGGAGCTGGCGGCGACAGGGGCTGGCCGCTCGACAGTTTACTCGAATTCGCCATCGCTCACGCGCGAGGAGTTTTGGGCTCAGGTGTCGAGACTCAGACATCCTGACCTGCCGGGAAATGGGGTGACCTCAAGGGGACGTATTTCAG
>CALBIE010000708.1 GCA_937893495.1 uncultured Verrucomicrobiales bacterium
ACCTGTCGTCGAGGTTTTGTCAGACACCCAACTGAAAACGATCGCAAAGATTCGCGAAGACCGTTCCGGGGCGGACAAGGAATTGACTGAGCACAAACAGAACGCAAAACCCGCGATCGAGAAATGGGCGATGGCATTTGCCACCAACAAGGACGCTCGGTTGCCTGAACCAAAGGGTTTGTCGCATCATTTCCCATTGGATGAAACCGGCGGATCGACGGTTAAAGACAGCCTCGACAAATCCGTTGGAAAACTTTCCGGCCAACTCATCCCGACGAAAACCGAAGACGGCGAGCCGGGTCTTAAATTTGATGGGAAAACCGCCTATGCGTTCGACGAGTTTTCCGATTACGAATACACGCAACCGTTCACATTCTCAGCCTGGGTGAAGCTCCCGAAGAGTTCCGGCGGTGCCATCTTCTCGCGCATGGACGTCGGAAAGGCCTATCGCGGTTACGATTTCTGGGTTCAGGGTCGCAACATTGGAACCCATGTCATCAACACCTGGCCAAACAACGCCCTCAAGGTTGTTTCAAACGATCCGTTGCCGGAAAACAAATGGACTCATGTCTGCCTGACGTATGACGGCGGCGCGAAAGCCGCCGGTGTGAAAATATATTTCAACGGCAAGCTTCAGAAAAACAAAGTCGAGCAAGACCGCCTGAAAGCCACGGTCATGACCTCGACTCCATTTAAAATCGGCAGCCGTTCCGAAGGCACCTTTTTTACCGGCGAAGTATCCGACCTGAGAATCTACAATCGAGCGCTTTCAGATCTTGAGCTTCCGCAGGTCGGCAACGACCAATTGAAAAAGATTCTTGAAAAGGAGCCCTCCAAATGGAGCAAGAAAGAACGGGAAAAGATTACCGACTATTATCTCAACAATGAGGATAAAGGTTTCCCGAAACTTTTTTCCCGGCTCAATGAGCTGAAGCGAAAGGAAGGTGAGGTCACGAAGAACCTCGTGACCAGCATGATCATGCAGGACAACCTGAAAAGTCCCCGCATGACCTACATGCTCAATCGGGGGCAATACGACCAGCCACTGAAAGAAAACGTCATCTCACCCGGCGTGCCGACTGCATTGGGTCCATTGCCCGAAGGCGCGCCCCCGAACCGCCTCGGTCTGGCTCAGTGGCTGACGAAACCCGACCATCCGTTGACGGCGCGAGTCGCCGTGAATCGGCTTTGGGCGATGTTTTACGGCGATGGCCTGATTCGCACTCAAGGAGATTTCGGCAATCAGGGCGGGAATGCCAGTCACCCGGAACTGCTGGATTGGCTGGCCGCGGATTTTTTCGAGCACGGCTGGGATGTAAAACGCCTGATCAAGCAGATGTTGATGTCCTATACCTATCGGCAATCAGGGCGGAGCACCGAGCAACACTTACGGCTTGATCCGGAAAACCGCTTACTCGCCCGCAGCCCGCGTTTTCGCCTGCAGGGTGAGTTCATTCGCGACCTCGCGCTCGCCGCCAGTGGTTTGCTGACCGAAAAAATTGGTGGTCCCGGTGTAAAACCCTATCAACCGACCAACATCTGGAACGAAATCTCACTCAACGGTGGACTCCGTTATCCACAGGACAAAGGCGAGAAACTTTATCGTCGCAGCATGTACACCTATTGGAAGCGTTCTTCACCCATGCCAAACATGCTCATCTTTGACGCGCCAAGCCGTGAAAAATGTGTCGTCAAGCGACCGCGCACCAACACACCGCTGCAGGCACTGGTTACCTTGAATGATCCGCAGTTCGTCGAAGCCGCAAGAGCGCTGGCCGAAAAATTGATTCATACCGGCGGAGCAACCGTGGCGGATAAGATCAATTCGGGTTATCGACTGATTGTGTCTCGCTCGGCCAACAGCCGTGAACTGGCAATCCTCACCGATACCTACGAGGAACAACTTGCCGAATTCAAAGCCGACGTCGAAAAAGCGAAAAAGTTTCTCGCCGTTGGAGAATCCAAGCGCGATGAATCCATTGACGCGGTCGAGCACGCGGCGTGGATGGTGATTTCCCAGATGATATTAAATCTCGATGAAGCCTTAACGCGGGGTTAACAAACGACCAGATTTCAATGACGCAATTGCCCATGAAACTCCAGGACGCCAACCGATTATCAATCTGTTTAGGGTTGATGCCGCAACCCTGTTTGAAGGCGTAATTTAACAGTTCGACATTCTCCCCATGAATCCGTTCCTCGATTATCAACAAACGATTAGCCGGCGCAACATGCTCTGCAAGATGGGCCATGGAGTCGGTGCTGCGGCACTCAGCACACTGGTCAACCCGAATCTACTCAGTGCGGCGGAAACCAGCGCACCCGTGGGAGCGTTTCCAAATTACACGCCCAGAGCCAAACGCTTGATCTATCTCTTCTTCGCCGGAGGCCCTTCGCACATCGATACCTATGACTACAAGCCAGGCATGCGGGAGTTGCACGGCAAGGAACTGCCCGAGTCCGTGCGCCAGGGTCAACGCCTCACCGGAATGACCAGTGGCCAGAAATCGTTTCCGTGTGTGGCACCGATGTTTGAGTTCAAACGCTACGGCAAACATGGCACCTGGGTGAATTCAGATTTACTGCCCCACACCGGTTCAATCGTGGATGACATCACGATCGTGAAGTCCATGAACACTGAGGCCATCAATCACGATCCCGCGATTACCTACATCAACACCGGCGTGCAACAGCAGGGCAAACCCAGCCTGGGCTCGTGGCTCAGCTACGGACTTGGCAACGAGAACGCCAATATGCCGGCATACGTCGTCATGATTTCGCGCGGGCGCGGACAACTGCAGGCCCTCTACGACCGCCTCTGGAGCGCCGGATTCCTCCCCGCCCGCCATCAGGGTGTCAAATTGCGCAGTGCGGGTGAGCCGGTCCCTTACTTGAACAATCCTCCCGGCATCGACCGTGGCATGCGCCGCAAGATGCTCGATAAGCTCGCGCTTTTGAACGAGGAGAACTTCGACCGTTTCAATGATCCGGAAACCCAGGCACGCATTTCGCAATACGAGATGGCTTACCGCATGCAAATGGCAGTGCCCGACATCATGGACATCACGAGGGAACCGAAGCACGTCAAAGAACTCTACGGTCCGGACGTGGAAAAGCCGGGAAGCTTCGCCCGCAATGTCCTCCTCGCCCGCCGCATGGCCGAGCGCGGTGTTCGGTTCATCCAATTGTTTCATCGCGGATGGGATCAGCACGGCGACCTGCCCAACCGCCTTCGCTTCCAATGCCAGGACATCGATCAGGCCTGTGCCGCACTCGTCAAAGACCTCAAGCAGCGCGGCATGTTTGACGACACCCTCATTGTCTGCGGTGGAGAATTCGGGCGGACGATTTACTCACAAGGCAAACTCACGGAAACTTCCCATGGTCGTGATCATCACGGCCGCTGCTTTACCACCTGGTTGGCGGGCGCCGGCGTGAAGCAGGGTTTCGAATACGGAAAGACCGACGACCACAGCTACAATATCATTGAGAACCCGGTTCATATCCGTGATTTGAACGCCACCATCCTCGATCGGTTGGGCATTGATCATCGTCGCCTCACCTACCGTTACCAGGGACTGGATCAGCGCCTCACCGGCGTGGAGGAAGAGGCGCACGTGGTGAAGGACATCTTGGCCTGAGCCCGGCGTGTCGAAAAACTCTGCAAGTGAAATAGTGCCGGGATTGTTGCCGGACAATGAGGTCAGTTCGCGACGAAACCGGGTTTCTGAATTGGTGTTTGCGTTCGCCTTACCTCACCACTCGTAGCGGGAGACAAACGCAGGCGGCAGGCGCTCAGCCGGGGTGTTGCCCGCGAGGGTAAAGACGATTCCCATTGCCGCCGGTGTCGGGTCGCGGCGCAGATTGCAGTTTCCCAAACCCCAGCGCAGTCCGACCGCCACCAGCTCAAATTCGAGAAACTTCCCACCTTCGAGATCCCAGGTCGCGCGGCCCATGAGTTTCGGCGCGAATCCAATTGTTTCAGGGACCTCCGTATCGGCGCGCGTTTCGCCTTCCAGACGCAAGGACGCCTTGCCTCCTTTGACATCGATCACGGTGATTGTCAGACGGGCTTTCTGAACAGCCTCCTTCGGAAAGCAGGTATAGTTCAGGCCGTAAACGTTGTCGATGAGGTGAAAGCGTACGAGGCGTCCCACAAGCTGAGTTGGAACGTCGTGCTGTACGTCCTTTTTGATTTCGGCAGGTAGGAAAGCGCGGGCCTCGCCCTTGCGGAACCATGCGTAATCCAGGTTCCAATCAGGCCATCGCGCCTTCTTGAGGTCGCGGCTGATCGAGCGCAGGACGAGACCATCTTCCGGATACAGCTTCTCCATCCGAAGCCATTGGTCCGCGGCCCTGGGGTCCGGCGTCTTGGGCAACAGACGTTTTTCACGCGGCATTGCATTCCACTTCTCCAACGCTTCCTCGAGGAGTTTGGCGAAAACATTTCCGTCGCCCATGGAACTCGACACCAACAGTTCCCCACTGGGAGTCACGGCGTAGTGACCCTGCGCGCCGCCGCGGTTTCCTTTTTTGTAGGTTCGTTGCCGGGTGAACTTCTTGAAAATCAAGGCGTCCGCATCGGTGCACGTTTCCCGCTGCATCCGATCACAGGCATCAGCCACGGGGATGTACTGCCGGGAAAGCTCCCTCACTCGTTTGTTGGACCAGACAGACTGTCGGTCCTTGACTCCGTTCCCTCAGGTGTTGCAGAGCGGGTGCCCGTTCATCGTCCACAGGAGGATTGGCATGTCCTTTTCCTGCGCTTCGATGATTCCTTCCCAGAAACTCGTGCGCCACGCAATCTTTTGGAAGTTGAGTTCCCAGCTCCGAGGGAGGACATGGTCTCGCCAGATTTCATAAGTCGAATCGTTCAACCTGGCGTCTTTCGGCGCTTCTTGAGAGAGGCCGCAATTGGAACCGATAACCAGAAAAAGAGGGATCATCAGATATCTCGAGAGTTTCATAGTTCGCACTTGGTTCACGCCAAGGTAAGCACTGAACGGAAAATCTTGCGAGCGAAGAATCGATTTTTCGTTTGGCGATCAAAAAAAACAGAGCGAGCTGAATCACCGTTGTTATGCGGCAATTGGCGCGCCGATGGCGAGGATGGCCGCATCCATTACCAAGGGCGAGAGTGACAGGTGAGAGTGAAGAACTCTTAAGCGGTTCCTGGAAGGGCCCGCCGTCTCGAGCGACGGCGCGACGCGGCCGGAACAAGCGCTACGAGGCAGGTTTGTGGGAAGCAATGGGTGAGATCCCAAACGTGACCACAGCGCGAACCATTCGCAAACCAAGTTTTTCAAAAACTGTTCGAATTCGCCCAAGAATCCTGCTAACTGAATAAATCGACACTACGTCGTCGTCATGGAATCTCGACATTCTCCCCATCAACCAAGCCCCCTGTAATCCCGCTTTCAAACACTACGCCACGGGTTGCAGGTATTTCAATTAACCTCGCGACGATCGATTCTTTAGATGCCGGGAGACGGATTGGTAGCTTCGTCCAATAGTTCCAGCGTGCGGGCTGCCTTTTCTTCATCAATTACGCACATCGCGAAGCCCACGTGGACCAGCACGTAATCTTCCGGTTTCGCTTCGGGTGTGAAGGCGAGATTGACTTCCCGGGTGATGCCGCCGAACTGCACCCGACCGGAGCGCATCAACGGATCGTCGCCGATTATTTCGAGCAGTTTTCCTGGAATGGCGAGGCACATGATTGGTTGACTGAGATGTTACGAGTTTGACAAAAGTTTGGCAATGGATTGACGGGCGACGATTACGGCTTGCCCGAGCGCCACGCCGCCGTCATTGGGCGGAATCCGCTGGGGCCAGACGGGTTCAAATCCATTTTGTCTCAAGTGTTTAACCGTTTCTTCCAGGAGTCGCCCATTCTGGAAGCACCCCCCCGACAACACGACCTGGCTTCGTTCGGCCCAGCGCGCGACCTCGACAATGAGTTCCGTCAAACTGGTGTGGAATTGTGCGGCGATGTTGGTGACCGATTCATTCCGCTCGATGTCAGCCAATATCCCATCCACGATTGGGCGCCAGTCAATGGATCCGTCCTCTGAGAGGGAGAAGGGGTAATGATTTTTCGAAAATCCTCTATCCGCCGCGAATTCAATCCTCGTTGCGGCTTCACTCTCGAAGGTGTTTGCAAAACAGAGCCCCAGCAACGCAGAGATTCCGTCGAAGAGACGCCCGGCGCTCGACGTGCGAGGACAATTGAAGTTTCGCCGCAGAATGGATTGAACTGTCTCGGTTTCCCTGTCACTCAAGGAGGCGCGCAGTTTTGTCGCTGCGGCCAATCCTCGATTCCATTCACCGGCTTCATACAACAGACCAAGTGCGGTGAAGCGGGGATCCCGAACGGCCTTTTCTCCGCCGGGCAACGGAAACGGTCGCAGCCAATGGGTCCGTTTGAATCCATGGCGATCAACGATCATGAATTCACCACCCCAGATCGTGCCATCCGTTCCGTATCCCGTACCATCCCACGCCACCCCAAGCACTTCTTCGGCGGTGACTCCATGTTCCGTCATGCACGCGACAATATGCGCGTGATGATGTTGGACGGTCGCAGGTTCGCCGCAGTCAGCAATCGATTCGACCGTCCGCGCCTGCCGTGCGGAGAAGTAGCCCGGGTGCATATCGCAGGCAACACGATTGATGCGTGGGGCGTAAAACGACGGCAGGTCTACCGTCATTCGTTCGTGAGCAATCAACGACTTGTCGGTGCCCAGATCCCCCAGATGCTGACTGAGAAAAACCAGGTCACCGTGTAACAGCGCTATGGCGCTCTTCTGATCGGCACCCATTGCCAGCGTCGTGTCATCGAACGCCTCACTCAATTGAATCGGCATCGGGGCATAACCGCGGGATCGGCGAAGAATCATCTCCCTCCCAACTCCAACCCGTACGATCGAGTCATCCACCGGGCGTCGAATGGAGCGGTCGTGCAAAAGAAAGGCGTCCGCGAGGTCGCTCAGTTCCTCCAGGGCTTCGGCATTGTCAATGCAGATCGGTTCCTCTGAAAGGTTGCCGCTCGTGGCGATTAACGGCCCGCCGAGGCCGAGGAGCAACAGATGATGCAGCGGCGTGTAGGGAAGCATGATTCCAAGCATCGGATTGCCCGGCGCGACGGCGGCCGGAAGCTGACAGGCTGGTGTCCGATGCAGGAGCACGATTGGCGCGGCAGCCGATCGCAGAAGCCGGGATTCTTCCTCGGATACCCGGCAATCCGCCTTCACCTCATCCAGAGACGGATACATGATGGCAAACGGTTTGTTACCCCTCGCTTTGCGGGCGCGCAGTTTTTCAATTGCTACCGGGTCGCGCGCATTCGCCATCAAATGAAAGCCACCCAGTCCTTTCACGGCGACAATTGCACCTGTTTGCAGTAACTGAACGACCTGCCGCACCGCGGCGTCGCAGTCGTTCAACTGCACTCCCCTGGAATCGCAGAGCGTCAAGCGCGGGCCACAGTCGGGACAGGCGTTGGGCTGGGCATGAAAACGGCGGTTGTCGGGGGTATTATACTCCGCGGCACAGGCGGCGCACATCGTAAACAGCCGCATGGTCGTGTGGGCACGATCGTACGGCAACTGCTCGATGATGCTGAATCTCGGTCCACATTGAACGCAGTTGGTAAAGGGATACCGATAGCGGCGATTGGCCGGGTCAAAAACCTCGGCGCAGCATTCATCACAAGTCGCGAGATCCGGCAGGATGAGCGCCGAGGCGGCCGATTGCCGTTCACTTTCCTTGATGGTAAACGAATCACCACCGATGACCGGCAGCGAGGATGATTCAATCGCCGTGATCAGTGCCTGAGCCGGTCGGTCAGACCTCATCCTCTGCTCGAACAGGTCCAACGCATCGACGGCGCCTTCCACTTCCGCAATGACACCGGCAGACGAGTTGCAGACGCTGCCGGTCAGGCCCAGCTCCGTTGCCAGGCGATACACAAATGGCCGGAAGCCGACCCCTTGCACGGCACCATACACGTGCAAGCGACGGCGGGCCGAAGAAATCATGACGGTTCCGGATCGGCAACCTCAATGTCTTTGAGCAGAATCTCCTGCGCGTTGGGATCGTTGATATCCTCGGACAACTCGATCTTCAGCTCGGCACCCTCGGCGATGGTGCCGTTGGAAGACTCCTCGTAGTGCTCGCGGAAGTGATCCGGCGACATGTGCGAGAGTGCCCCCAGCCAGACGCCGACCGAGACGACCTTGTTGGCGTTGTTCTGCTCGGCGACGGACATGATTTTCCCCATCAGGTCTTTCATTAATGACTGTTCATGCATTTGTTGATCCTTTGTTTGGTGAGAGTTCTTCGATAATTCGATCCGTCACGGTGGCAATGCCAGCCTCGACTTCGGGCGTCAGTTTTTTTCCGGACTCGAACCACTTTCCCTCGATGCCATAAACAATCACCTCCGGCGGCAACAGCTCCAGTGATCGGGCGAGTTCGATCGCCTCGGCAATGCTGAACGCATGGGTCGAGCAGTGGAAAAAGTCGCGGGGCATTTCGCAGTCGTGGGCTTCAATGCGATGAATGGTGCCCGGCGGTTGATGCGATTCGACCGCGTCCACAAGATACACGCGGTTGTAGCTCTCCCACACTTCCATCAACCCGGCGCTTTCTCCAGATGATTCGCGCACTTCCACGTCGGTCGGCACCCGGTTGACGAGCCGGCGCGCCACCAACCGACCCGCGCCATCATCACCGCGATACTCGTTGCCGACGCCGATGACAATGGTCTTCATTCCGTCTCCCGTTTCAGCTTGAGAAAGTGTGTCGCGCACGAAATGCAGGGGTCGTAGTTGCGAATGGCCTGCTCGCAGTGCCACTGAAGCTTTTCGTCGGACAGGTTGATATACTTGGGGACGAATTTCCAAAGGTCGTCCTCAATCTGTTTCTGGTTCTGCGCGGTGGGCGGAACAATCTTCGCCTTCGTGATGTCGCCCGCGGCATTGATCTCGTAACGGTGATAGAGGATTCCGCGCGGAGCCTCGGTGCAGCCGTAGCCGGTTCCTTCCCGTGGCTCGATTTCCACCGCCGGTGCATCCGGTTCCTCATAATCATCAATCACCCGCAACGCCTCCTCGGCCGAATAAA
>CALBIE010000709.1 GCA_937893495.1 uncultured Verrucomicrobiales bacterium
GCGCGGTAAGCCGGCTGCAAGCCGGCGCTCCGTTTTCAGCGGGGCGCGGAATTCATTCCGCAGAAATACCCACCCGCAGCCGACGGCCACGCAAGCGTCCAGCCGCGTCGGTCCAATCTTTCGGTGTTTGAAAACCCCTCATCGACAACCACGAGAACTGATTGGCAAGTCCCCGCTTCTGCGTCATGAATGCCGCGCTCCCACTGCTTCGTTCCGGTTCGCGACGCTCGGCCCGTTACATCAATTTCAACTTGGGCAAATCCTGCAGATCAACAATGCCGACCGGTTCGCGCTTTCCATTGACGACAATCAGGTCGTCGATGTTCCTCTGATTGAAAACTTTCACCGCTTCGGCTGCCAGTGATTCCTCGCGAATACAGGTCGGCTTGCGTGTCATCACTTTTTTGAGCGGCATCTCCAGTGCATCGATGTCTTCGGTCATCAAACGACGCAAATCGCCATCGGTAAACACGCCGGCCAGTTTGCCGTTTCGGTTTACCACAGTCACGCTGCCCGAGCGCGCATCCGTCATGATAATCAATGCCTCTTTAACGAGTAGATCCTGACTGGCAATCGGATTCCTTTTGCCGGTCCTCATCACGTCCTTCACGCTGACCAACAGTGCCCGGCCAATCGCGCCCGCCGGGTGATAGCGGGCAAAATCTTTCTCAGTGAATCCGCGCGCCTTGAGCACCGCCATCGCGAGCGCGTCGCCCATCACAATCATCGCGGTCGTGCTTGAGGTGGGTGCCAGATTGAACGGGCACGCTTCTCTGGGCACCTTGACGTTGAGCACGAAATCACTGTGTCGCCCGATGGTCGAACGAGGACTCCCGGTCACGGCGATGACCTGCACGGAAAATCGTTTCAGCGCCGGCAACAAGTGAACCATCTCGTCCGACTCACCTGAGTAACTCAAGGCGAGAATGACATCGCCGTCGTTGACGATCCCCAAATCTCCGTGCAAGGCATCCACGCTGTTCAGCACGACACTGGTGGAACCCGTGCTGGTCAGCGTCGCGGCAATCTTGTTGCCGACATTGCCGGACTTTCCGATGCCGACGACGATGACTTTTCCGCGTTGATTGAGGCAGTCCACCAGACATTCCACAGCCCGGTCGAAGGTTCCGTCCAGGTGTTGCTTGACCGCGCGCAGGGCCGCGAGTTCCGTGTCAAATATCCGGCGCGCGTAGGAAAGATGGCTCATGGATGAAGCAACGCGATTGGGTAAATGCGAACGGGGCCGCGACTCAGGAGAGTCGCGCTCCAAATGGGCCGCCCGGAACGCGGCTCTCCCGAGCCGCAACTGTATGGAATACAAACCAAGTTCACGATCAACGAATTGCGGCGTTTCAACGGACCATTCCCACTTCAATCTGAATTGGGATAACTCCCGAGAATCTTCACGAAGGCGCACTGCTGCTCCAGCAGATGAATCGCCTTTTCGATCTTCTTGTCCTCGAAGTGCCCGTCGAAATCCACAAAAAAGAAATAATGCCAGGCCCGCCGCTTGCTCGGCCGCGATTCGATCTTCGTCATGTTGATCTTGTAGCGACGGAACGGTGACAGCGAATCGTGCAAGGCTCCAACTTTGTCCGCGATGCTGAACATGATGCTGGTGCGATCCTTGCCGGTCGGCGGACTGCACTCGCGCCCGAGCACGAGAAACCGCGTCGCGTTCGCGGCATTGTCCTGAATGTCGTGTTCGATGATCGGCAGATTGTATTTTTCCGCGCACAAATGCCCCGCAATGGCGGCCGACGTGCGGCTGCGTTTGGCCATCTGCGTGGACCGGGCATTGGACGAAGTCTCGATCAATTCCGCCTCCGGCAGGAATTTCTGAATCCACGTCCGGCACTGGGCAAGCGTCTGAGGATGAACGTAAAGTTTCTTGATCTGCTTGCGCGGCGCCTTGCTGAGAAGGCAATGGGAAATCGGCAGAAGTATCTGCGAGACCACCTTCAAATCACTGTCCACGAACATGTCCAAGGTATGATTGACGACACCTTCGGTGGAATTCTCGATGGGGACCACGCCATAATCCGCCCGGTGTTTGGAGACTTCCGAGAACACGTCGGCAATCGTCTTCTGCGGCGAGTAGTGGAGGCTGGACCCAAATCGGACAATCGCCGCCTGATGCGTAAACGTCGCCTCGGGACCGAGGTAGGCAATGGTCATCGTCTTTTCGAGCGAGAGCGAACTGGACATGATTTCGCGGTAGATGGCCCGCATGGCCCCGTCCTTGATAGGCCCTTCGTTGAGCGAACAGATTCGCTTGAGGACCTGCTGCTCACGGTGCGGCGCATAGATTTCCTGGCCGTGCTGCAGCTTGTACTCGCCGATGGCGCACGCGTGTTTCGTGCGCTCGTTCAGCAGTTTGATAATCTGCCGGTCCAGCTTGTCGATGGCTTCGCGATGTTCCGGAAGTGACATTTTCGAGGATGATTCCGGTTAACCCGTCAAAGTGCAAGATCTGTCGCGTAACGGGAGCGCCGACTGGTAGCCGGCTTCTGACCTGACGACACCGAAATCTGCTTTCCTTGCAGGCGGTTTAAGCCGATTGCAAATCGGCGCTCCGCTAAAATGAGAATTGCTGCTTAACAGGCCTCCGTTGTTCAGCTGCGGTTTCGAATCGGCCGATCGGGTTCATTGGCAGTAGAGCCGGTAGTGCGGGCGGGCCGCCTGGGGCGCATCCGCACACTGCCCTCGGGCCGGAGCGCGGCTGTGTCGGAGACCAGCCGCAGCACGTTCGTGGTGTGGTGCTTTCCAAGGCATTCGTCCGGAAGAGGCTGCTGCAACTGACCTTTCAGGCACAGTCGCGCTCCGGGGGCAGTGCGCGGATGCGCCCGACCACCTGCGCTACGTTGAAATTAACTTGCCGCCCGTTATGCCGGCTTGCGATGTTTGCCAAATGCTCAATCCCATCTCCTTCACGCGACTGCTCCGCCTGTTCCCCATCGTTATTCTGTCGGCGTTGGTTTCCGTGTCCGCCCTCGCAGCGGACGGCACCTGGAAAGCGGGTTCGGCGACGGCGCTGATTACCCCGAAGAAACCCATGTGGATGGCTGGATACGGGGGGCGCAATAAACCGGCCGAAAGTGCGCTCCATCCCTTGTGGATTAAGGTGCTCGTCATTGAAGACGCCAATGCCCATCGGGGCGTGATTCTGTCCAGCGACACGCTCGGGATATCGCAATCCATCTACAACACCGTCTGCAATGCGCTAAAGGAAAAGTTTGGAATCGAACGCTCGCAAATCATGCTGCACTCCTCGCACACCCACTGCGGTCCGGTGCTGCGCGGGGCACTCTACGACATCTATCCGCTTGATGAGGAACAGCGCAACCGCATTGATGGTTACTCGGAAGATCTTGAAGAAAAAATCGTGGAGACGGTCGGCAAAGCCATCGCAGGTCTGGCGCCCGCCAGACTTTACTCCGGCCAGG